>CAXTCH010000430.1:0-3109 GCA_964241945.1 uncultured Mucilaginibacter sp. | reverse complement strand
TTGTAAGTAACAAACTTGCCAGCAGTCTGTGCATTTTTCTGACGCCAAACTTTCAGCGTCAAATTCATTAATCCGTTTTCGTTACTCATATTTTTTGAGTTGAGAAACAAGAGACAAGAGGTAAGAAACAAGACATGGCGATATAAAGTCTTGGCTCCTGATTCTTGCTTCCTGCCTCTGTTTTACTACTTATAGCTTCTTTGTGTTAAATGAACATTTTCATATACCAGCTCTTCTTTGTGCAATTCTTCGGGCTGGTTATCACCTTTGTATTCCCAGGCAGCGGCAAAAGCAAAGTTTTCATCATCGCGCAGCGCCTCACCTTCCGGTGTTTGTGATTCCACCCGGAAGTGGCCGCCACATGATTCGCGGCGCATCAGGGCATCATCTACCATCAGGGCACCCAGTTCAATAAAGTCGGCTACCCGGCCTGCTTTTTCCAGCGAGTCGTTTACTTCTTCGTTTTCACCTACCACGATGGCATTCTGCCAAAAATCTGCTTTCAGGTCGCGTATTAACTGCTGCGCTTTCTTTAGCCCTTCCTCGCTTCGGGCCATTCCGCAATATTCCCACATAATGTGGCCCAGTTCGCGGTGATACTCAGTTACGGTTTTTTTGCCTTTTAACGAAAGCAGCTTTTTAACGTTTTCCTGTACCTGACGCTTGGTTTCGGCAAAAGCCGGATGCTGCGCGTTTACCGGCGCAGGGCCGATAGTGGCCAGATAGTCACCCAGTGTATAAGGAATTACAAAGTAGCCGTCGGCCAAACCCTGCATCAGTGCAGAAGCGCCCAGGCGGTTAGCGCCGTGATCGGAAAAATTGGCTTCACCCAAGGCATATAAGCCAGGGATGGTTGTGCTTAGGTTATAATCTACCCACAAACCACCCATCGTATAATGCACGGCTGGGTAAATACGCATTGGCATTTTGTAAGGGTTTTCGTCGGTGATTTGATAATACATATCAAACAGGTTACCGTATTTGGCCCTTACATTATCTTCGCCCAGGCGATCAATTGCTTCTTTAAAATCCAAAAACACCGCTACGCCTGAACCGCCAACGCCTTTGCCTTCATCCACCATTTCTTTGGCATTACGTGAGGCTACGTCGCGCGGAACCAGGTTACCGAATGATGGGTATTTACGTTCCAGGAAGTAATCGCGGTCTTCTTCTTTAATATCATCTACCCTGATTTCACCTTTACGCAGCCGCTGCGCAACTTCTTTGGTTTTAGGCGCCCATACCCGGCCATCATTACGTAATGATTCTGACATCAGCGTTAACTTCGACTGGTGGGTACCGGTAACAGGGATGCAGGTTGGGTGAATTTGGGTAAAGCAAGGGTTGCCAAAGTAAGCCCCGCGCTTGTGCGCCCGCCAGGCAGCGGTTACATTTGAACCGGCTGCATTGGTTGACAGGTAAAATACGTTGCTGTAACCGCCGGTGCATAGCAGCACAGCATGGCCGGCATGTGTTTCAATTTCGCCGGTTTTTAGGTTACGGGTAACTATACCGCGGGCATGGCCGTCAATTGTCACCAGGTCCAGCATTTCGGTACGGGTATACATTTTTACCTTTCCCTCATGTATCTGGCGGTTAAGCGCTGAATAAGCGCCCAGCAATAACTGCTGCCCTGTTTGGCCACGGGCATAAAAAGTACGCGATACCTGAGTACCACCGAAAGAGCGGGTATCCAGCAAGCCGCCGTATTCGCGGGCAAAAGGTACACCCTGTGCTACGCACTGGTCAATAATGTTTACGGATACCTCGGCCAGGCGATATACGTTTCCTTCGCGGGCACGGTAATCGCCCCCTTTTATGGTGTCATAAAATAAACGGTAAACGCTGTCACCGTCGTTACGATAATTTTTAGCTGCATTAATACCGCCCTGCGCAGCAATAGAGTGCGCACGGCGCGGACTATCCTGAAAGCAGAATGCCGTTACGTTATAACCCAATTCAGCTAACGAGGCGGCAGCTGATGCACCTGCCAAACCTGTACCTACCACAATAATGTTGTATTTACGCTTGTTGGAAGGGTTAACCAGCTTTAAGTTAAATTTATACTTGCTCCATTTTTCGGCCAACGGGCCTTGTGGAATTTTAGCATCTAAACTCATAGAAAATACTATTTAATGAAGCCTTACAGTGTTTTGTTAGGACTGATAATATAATAAAAAACAGGCATGGCCGCAAAGCCCAGTGGTATCAGTACAGCAAATACCCATTTGCCGATAAAGTAAATAATGCCCTTGTATTTGCGGTGAATCCAGCCGAAGGTATGAAACGAGCTTTGAAAACCGTGGTACAAGTGATAGGCCAGCGCCCCCATTGCAATAACATATAATACCACGTACCATAGATGACTAAAGCTGTTGGCTACGCGGGCATGTAAATCTTTTACACGCACAACTTCAGTATTACCCTCGTAAGATACGGAATTGTTAAAATGAGCGCTCTCGGGGGTGAAGTTGGTAGCGGTAGTGGCCTCAGTTAATAAGTTAGTACGGTATTCTTTAAAAGGAAGTGTATTGAATTTATAGGTGAACCAAAAGTCGCCCATGTGCACCACAATGAATAAAAACAAAATGGAACCTAATAAGCCCATATTTTTTGATGACCATGAAACCGGCGACTCGGTGGATACTGCATAGGTTACCGGCCTGGCCTTGCGGTTATTGGTGGTAAGGATGATGGCATAAACGGTATGTACCAAAATAGCCAAATACAAAATATAGGCAATCACCTCAATTGGAGGAAAATGGGTCAGGAAGTTGGCGTATACGTTAAAGCCAAAGCCATCATCATTTTTAAACAATAGTAAATTACCGCCCAGGTGTACAATCAGGAAGGTACACAGAAACAAGCCCGTTAAAGCCATAATCAGCTTTTTACCTAACGATGAGTTAAAGGTTTGTTTGATTTCACTCATTACAAATTAATTTATCGTGCAAAATTATTTAATATAACCCAAAACAGGCGAGATAGATAGGTATTAATGCAAGTCTATTTTCTATTTAGAAACATTCTAAAATTTGTTTTACATCGAGGTACCCTCAATCGCCATAAAACAGGGAGATAAACACAGCTCATAAAAAAAGCCGGATGC
>CAXTCH010000429.1:0-3114 GCA_964241945.1 uncultured Mucilaginibacter sp. | reverse complement strand
CCGTAATATTGAGCACAAAGTTGCATTCAATCTTTTCATCAGGGCGTATTGCGTCAGCGCTCCATTTATGCCCGTTCAAAAAATCGCGCATGGCAACTTCGAGCGATTGAAATACACGCTTGTTGGTGGTTTGCAATTTGGGCGATACTACCGACACATGTGCATTTAAATCCTGTGCCCAAACAGCAACGCTCAGGCATAAAAGGAACAGGCAAATACTTAATTTTTTCATGCAGATAACAGTTCAATCACTTTCTGGCAAATATCACGTGCCACTTCTGTTTTATCTTTCAGCTCGAATTGTGTTTGGGTCAGATTGCGGTCTATTAAAGTTACTTTATTGGTATCAGTTTTAAACCCGGCGCCTGCATCATTTAACGAATTCAGCACAATAAAGTCCAGGTTCTTTTTCTGCAGCTTCTCTATTGCATACTGCTCCTCGTTCTGTGTTTCCAGAGCAAAACCTACCAATATCTGGCTTTTACGTTTCTGCTCACCCAGACGTTTTAAAATATCAGTAGTTTTTTTTAACGCTATAGATAAAGTGCTTTCCTGCTTTTTGATCTTCTGCAGTTGAGGGTCAGCAGGGGTATAATCTGCCACCGCAGCACTCATTACACAAACATCGGCGTTTATAAATTCAGCTTCGCAAGCCTGCAGCATTTCTGCAGCAGAGGTAACGTCTATACGTTTCACACGGGGTTCGGCGCTCGATAAACTTACAGGACCGCTGATTAATACTACGTCAGCTCCTAACCGGGCCATTTCCTCAGCAATAGCAAACCCCATTTTACCCGAAGAATGGTTACCGATAAAGCGTACCGGATCAATAGCCTCATAAGTGGGGCCAGCGGTAACCATTACTTTACGGCCAACCAAAGGTTGGGGCTTGTACAAGCGGGTAGTAAGAAAATTAATAATCTCTTCCGGTTCGGCCATACGCCCCTCGCCATGTAAGCCGCTGGCCAATTCGCCGCTGCCCGGCGGAATTAAAATATTTTGGTAGGTAAGCAATCTGGCAATATTGCCCTGTGTAGCCGGATGTTTCCACATGTCCAAATCCATTGCCGGGGCAAAGTACACCGGGCATTTAGCCGAAAGGTATACGGCCGTCAGCAAGTTATCGCACGCACCATTAGCCATTTTGCTTAAAGTGTTAGCGCTGGCCGGAGCAATGAGCAATAAATCGGCCCAAAGTCCCAACTCCACATGGTTGTTCCATTCGCCGGTATCAGGCTTAAAATAATGTACCAATACCGGTTTTTTTGAAAGGGTAGATAGGGTGAGCGGGGTAATAAAGTGGGTAGCATCGGCAGTCATTACCACTTGTACTTCGGCGCCGGCCTTAACTAACAACCGAACCAATAAGGCCGATTTATAGGCAGCGATACTACCGCAAACGCCCAGAATAATTTTTTTACCTTGAAGCACTTTGTAAATTCAAAAGTCAAAAATAAAAATTCAAAAGCATAAAGTTTAACAAAGGCGCCGAACTACTTCAGCGCCTTTGTTAAACTTTATGCTCAAACAGCGTACTATTACTTACTGTTATCCTGCTCTTTAGCGGGGTTGCGATAGTATACCTTACCATCTACAAATTCCTGAACGGCTACCAGTACCGGTTTCGGCAGTTTTTCATAATGCTTTGAAATTTCAATCTGCTCGCGGTTTTCAAACACCTCTTCCAGGTTGTCATTTGAAGAAGCAAATTCTGAAAGCTTTTGGTGCAACTCTTCTTTCAGGTTGTTCGACAGCTGGTTGGCACGTTTGCCCATAATCACTATCGATTCATAGATGTTGTCCGTTGACTTGTCCAACTCGCGTAAATCGCGGGTAATGGTGCTGCCGGCAACATTCGACTGTTTGTTATTGCTCATATCTTTTGTCATAATCTTTACTATTCTTCTGGTGGAGTACGCTGATGATCTCTGGGATCTTCAGATGATTGGGTTACTTTTACTTTATCGGCAGTTGAATCCTGCTTGGCCAGCTTTTTAGCTACCTTAGGATTAACTGTGGCTTCAGCCAAAACGTTTTTAGCATGCTGGATGCCATAATTACTGTCTTTCTTATACTGCTCTACATCACGCAGGTAATGGCTGCTCGGATACTTGTCGGTAAACTGGTCAACTAAACTGATTACTTGGTTGTAGCGATCTTCCTGACGGGTTTCGCGGCTTACTTTAGAGAACTTATACTGTGATACAATGCTCAGGTAATCCAATTCCTCGGCATACTTGGTATCCGGATAATCGCGAAGTACGTTACCTATAGCAATTACTGCCGATTGATAATCACCTATCACATAATAGAGTTTAGCATTGGCGTAAGCCTTTTCCTCTAAGCGGTTACGTAAATCCTGAATCAGCTTGCTGGCATCAGCAACACGCTCGCTTTTAGGGTAAAGGTTGATGAACAACTGCAAAGATTCAATTGCTTTTTGCGTATTGGATTGATCCAATGAAAATCCGGGTGCATCTAAAAAGTAGCAGTAAGCAGTCATGTAACGGCATTCTTCAGCACGGCTGCTGGTTGGATACGTCTCTGCAAACTGTTTAAAGTGATAACTGGCCGAGGTATAATCCCTTAGCTTAAAATTGGTGTAAGCATAATAATAGAATAAATCTTCGGCACCGGTTTGCCCGCGATAGTGAGGAGCCAGATTTTCAAATAATTCAAGTGCTTTGGAATATTCTTTCTTATTATATAGCCTTACAGCTTCCTGATATTTCTTGGGATTGTTGTTACTGGCCTTCAGCTTCTCGAACGGGCTTTTACAGCTGCCGGCTATAATAAGGAGTGCAATAAAAAAACTTGCAATTAGCGTATACTGCTTTTTAAACATCTTGCAAAGATAGTTGAATAATGTAAATCAGTCAATTAATAATTAAAGCGCTAAATTAACGTAAGCGTCATTATATAATAGAATACAGTAGCCCATTTAACATCTTTTAACGAATCAGGCCAAATTTTAGTTCTTTTGATTTTTTTCAGCTTCGTCATCAAGCGTTTACGTTCTAACAATCATAAATATTTTGATCTTTGCTTGCTTAGTCAGCCTATGCTTTTTACTTTTGCGCTCCCGCGATGGGGGGGTAGGGTAGAGAAGGGATG
>CAXTCH010000428.1:0-3156 GCA_964241945.1 uncultured Mucilaginibacter sp. | reverse complement strand
CTTATACACATCGCCAAGTACGGACATACCACCGCACATATCGCCGTACAGCGTACCATAGCCTACGGCCACTTCACTTTTATTAGAGGTGTTCAGAAGTATATAGCCAAACTTGTTGGTCATGGCCATGAGCAGTACCGCCCGGCTGCGCGACTGAATGTTTTCTTCGGCAATGTTAAAAGGCAATCCTTCAAATTGCGGATGCAGGGCGGTTTCAAAAGCCTCGGTAATGGGCTTAATGGCTATCAGCTGCGATTTACAGCCGAGGTTATCCACCAAATCCTGGGCATCCTTTACCGAGTGACTGGTAGAATAACCGGAGGGCAGCAACACTGCCATCACATTTTCGGGCCCCAGAGCGGCAGCGGCTAAGGCACACACCACGGCTGAATCTATCCCGCCCGACAGCCCCAGAATGGCCTTTGAGAACCCGGATTTGTAAAAATAATCGCGGATGCCTAACAGCAGGCCGTTATAAATTTGCTCAATATCCGTTGGTCGCTGTGTTTGCAGGGTCACCTCCTGCAAAGGCTTGATTCCCTCCCCCTTGTTGAACTCATAATAAGTGACTTTCTCCTCAAAATATGGCAGCTCATCTACCAAATTTCCATCCGCATTAAATACCATGGAACCACCATCGAAAATCAGTTCCGTTTGCGCACCTACATGGTTTACATAAAACAGGGGCAGGTGGTAACGCTTTACGTTATCGCTTAAAATAGCAATGCGCTCCTCGTCGTGGTTGTAAGCAAACGGTGAGGCGGCAATATTAATCATTACATCCGGCTGCTGCTTCATCAGCTCGTCCATAGGGCGCCTCACGTACAGCGGGTTTTCAATGTCGTTCCACAGGTCTTCGCATATGGTCAGCGCAATGCGGGTGCCTTTAAAATCAAGGCATCGAAATTCATTTCCAGGCTCAAAATAGCGGTATTCGTCAAATACATCGTAATTGGGTAACAAAGCTTTGTGCACTACGGCCTTCACCTTGCCTTCCGCAATAAAATAGGCCGAATTATTTAAATCCTTTCCCTCCGGGTTAGTATTGGGCGTAGGAATACCGATAATGCAGGCAATATCAGTGCAGGCTTGGGCTACCTGCCGTGCTGCCTGCTCGCATAAATCAATAAATTCGTTAAATTCTAAAAAATCGCGGGCCGGATAACCGCAGATGCAGAGTTCGGCAAATACCACCAGATCGGCGCCCTGTGCTTTGGCGGCGCTGAGGGTATCTATAATTTTGGCGGTTATTTTTTCAAAATTACCAATATGGTAATTTAACTGTGCTAATGCAATTTTCATCATAACAGATACTGTAAAGGCAACGCTAAAACCGCTATTTTTGTTGATATGAATACAACAACCGGTAGTCAAGTGCGCCAGTGGCAAATATATCTATTTTTTTTAGCCTCTCTTTTATTCGCCGCCTGCAGGCATCGCAGCAAGGTAGATGTAAGCAACATACCGGTAAATGTAACTATTGAGCGCTTCGACCATGATTTTGCCCAAATGGCCAACCGCCCTATGGAGCCCGCGGCCTTAATGCTGCAAAAAAAATACGGAGCTTTTTATAATGACTTCATCGAGCGTATTTTACAGGCAGGTTCCACGCGCGATACTACTTACTTTAAAACTCTGCGCGCCGTATTTGCCAGCAAAGCATATACCGACTTAAAGCACGAAGTAGATTCAGTTTACCCGAACTTAAATCAACAGAATGCGGAGCTGACCGATGCGTTCCGCCGCATTAAATATTATTTTCCGAAAACGCAGCTGCCCAAAGTATATGCTTATTTTTCGGGTTTCCAGGCGCAAACTTCGATCGGCGATGGCTATTTCGCCATCGGGCTGGATGAGTTTTTAGGGGCTGATTCCAAGTTTTACCCGGCGCTGATTCAAACTTATCCGCATTACATATCGCGCCGTTTTACGCCGGCAAATATTCCGTCGCGCGCAGTAGAAGCTATTGTAAGAGAGAACTTGTTCCAAGAGCCGGATAACGATAAAACTTTGCTGAGTAAGATGGTGTACAACGGCAAAATTATGTACCTGATGGACCAGGTGCTGCCGGATACGCCGGACAGCCTGAAAATCGGCTATTCATCACAGCAAATGGACTGGTGCGGTCATTTTGAATCGCAGATATGGGGTTATCTGCTGGAGGAAAACCTTTTGTATGAAACCGATGATAACAAGATGCAGAAATACCTGAATGAAGCGCCGTTTACCCCCGGCCTGGGTGAGCACAATGAATCGGCCCCGAAACTGGGCATTTATACCGGCTGGCAGATTGTAAAGCAATACATGGACCGCCACCCCGACGTTACCCTGCCCCAATTGATGGCCAATACCGATGCCCAAGAAATTTTAAACCAATCGAAATACCGGCCGAAGAATAAAGCCAATGAATAATGAACTACAAAAAAAACGCCTGTAAAATACAGGCGTTTTTTGCTTTATCATTTTTGTAAACGATGCTTTATTGCAGAATTTTAAAAACGCCTTTTAGCGCGATGCCCCAGCCTACTACCAGGATAGCCCATGAAATAACAGAAAGTAAAGTACTATCATAGGCAAAACGTAAGTAAACACCTACAAGGCCTACAATAATAGCCAAAGTAATAATGATGTAGTTACTGGTCTCGTTTGCTTTTTCTATCGAATTCATGGCTTTATATGCGTTGTTGAATTATTACCCTGCAAAAATAAAAATGTTTGGCACATTTTGCTAATTGTTCAAAGAGATATTAGCAGCTATTTGTTTCTGTTGCCATTTCCGGTGATATAGGTAACCTATCCATCCCAATAAGCCCAGCAAAATAAATACCCACAAATTGGTGATACCGATAAGGATATTTACAAATACTCTCCACCCGGTGCTAACCGCCTCCCGGAACTGGGTACCGGCAGGTGATTGATAATCTGCCAAATTAGTATTGGCTACCTGCTGTACAAAAACGCCGGGTTCCTGACTGAAGCTCAGATTTACTACACTGTACCGGATGGCCGCATTTGTGCGCAGGTTATTTATCTGGCGGTTAGTTTTATCATCTTTTAAGCTTAACAGGGCTGCGGCGCTTTTTGTGGTCGGCTTTTCCTTTTGCTGATAGGCCGCCACGTCGTCTCGGTTTTTAGCTTTTAATTGTTGCTCCGCAT
>CAXTCH010000427.1:0-3179 GCA_964241945.1 uncultured Mucilaginibacter sp. | reverse complement strand
TTGAAGGGGCCGGACGGCAGTTTGTTTGGCGCCAGCTCCGGTGGTGTAGTGCTGATTAATCCGGTGAGCCGGCAGGATATCGGAAATTATGCCATGGCAGGCATCAATGCAGGCTCATATGCGCTATTACATCAAAATGCAACCGTGCAGCACCAATGGCAGCATGACCAGTTGAATATCAGCGAAGCTTACCAGACATATGACGGTTACCGTCAGCATAGTTATATGCAGCGCACTTATGTGCAGGCCGTAAACCGCTGGAATTATCATGGAAAAGACGAGCTGCGTATACTGGCTTTTTATTCCGACTTGAATTACCAAACGCCGGGTGGCTTAACCTTAAAACAGTATCAAACTGACCCACAATCAGCAAGGTTGGCAACGGCTACCATACCCGGCGCTATACAGCAAAAAATCGGCATCGGCACCAAAATGACTTATGGCGGCGCCGTTAACGAGCTATACATTACACCGCAGCTTAAAAATGTAACGGCGGTTTATGGCTCGTATGTAGATTTTACCAACCCCTTTATCACCAATTACGAAATCAGGTACGAAGGCACTTATGGCTTGCGCAGCTATTTTGTGCTTACCGGAACACCACACGCAAATTATCAGTGGCAGGGTAACGCCGGGGTTGAATGGCAGCAAACCAACTCCATTATTAATAATTATGGTAACCGCGCAGGCATAAGGGATACCGCCCAAACGCTGGACAACATTCATAATAATCAGCACTTTTTCTTCGCCCGTTATACCGCCGACTTTTACAAACGCCTGCACCTGGAAGCCGCTTTAAGCCTGAATTTTTATCGGTTTGATTTCAAGAATATTTACCCGTACGCCGTACCTTATTTTACACCCCGGGCTTTTACTCCACAGTTTATGCCACGCGTAGCCTTGTCTTATCAAATTACCGGCAATTTTATCTGGCGCGGGTCGGTAAGCCGGGGGTATTCTCCGCCTGCGTTAGCTGAAATCCGGCCAACTGATAATGTGATCAATACCAATTTGCAAGCGGAGTACGGCTGGAACTATGAAACCGGCTTCCGGCTGCGTAATATCGACGAAACCTTACTACTGGATGCCTCCGTATTCTATTACCGCCTGGATAACGCCATTGTACGACGCCTCAACCCAGACGAAACTGAATATTATATTAACGCCGGCGGCACTAATCAGCCGGGACTGGAAGCCAATTTCACCTGGTGGGCCATCCGCCCCAATACAGATCAGTTTGTGCGCGGCCTGCAATTGAACGAGGGATATACACTAAGTGGTTTTCGCTTTCGCGATTACCAGGCATCAGGCGTTAACTATTCAGGCAACCGCCTTACAGGCGTGCCCCGGCAGGTGTCGGTAAGCAATGTGCAATTGCGTGTACCTGCTCAATGGTACTTATTTTTACAATATAATGCCACCTCCCGTATTCCGCTGAATGATGCCAACAATGCCTTTGCCGATGCTTACCACCTGCTGCAAGCTAAAATTGGATGGCAACACAGCTTAAGCCCTAAAACCCGCCTGGAAATTTATGCCGGTGGAGACAATCTGCTCAATGAGCATTACAGCTTAGGTAATGACCTGAATGCCGTAGGCAACCGGTATTACAACCCGGCCCCGTTAAGAAATTATTATGGAGGAGCAAGTGTAAGGTTTTGAGTATCTAAATAAGGATTTACAAGATTTTAGGATGAACAGGCGTGACTTTTTGGTTAAGAAAACATCCTGAAAATTTTATTAATTCTGTAAATTCTGATTCAAAGATATTTAAACAAGTATTCCGTTCATCCTAAAATCTTGTAAATCCTTATTCAGAGCGATTTCACGTCCTTTCTAAATACCTCTTTTAAGGCGCGTTTTGCAGCCCAGTAACCACACATTCCGTGTACTCCCCCCCCCCGGCGGCGTTGAAGATGAACAGATATATAACCCTTTGGCCGAAGTTTGGTAAGGCGACCAGCGCAGGGCAGGCCGCGTAAATAGTTGGGTTACGTCGATTATCCCGCCATTGATATCGCCGCCTATGTAATTAGGATTATATTCCTCTATTTGTTGGGTGTCCATAGTGTGCCGGGCCAGGATGCGTTCCCGGAAACCGGGCGCAAATCGTTCTACCTGCCTTTCGATGGCGGTGGTCATATCGCGGACCGAGCCATTGGGTACATGACAATACGCCCAGGCTGTATGCTTGCCTTCGGGTGCACGGGATGGATCTATAATGCTTTGCTGGGCCAGCAGCACAAAAGGCCTTTCAGGGTGCCGGCCTTTCCAGGTTGCCTGCTCGTTGGCAGCGATTTCATTAAGTGTATTTCCTATATGTACAGTGCCGGCCTTACGGCATTCGGGCGTCGTAAAAGGGATAGCGGCATCTAAGGCCCAGTCTATTTTAAATACACCCATCCCATAGCGGTAGCGTTGCAGTTGCCACCGGTAAAGCGATGAAAATTTATGCCCTGCAACCTGCAGCAATTGCCGGGGTGTGATGTCGAACAGTACGGCATGGGCCGATGGCAACTGCTGCAAAGAACGGACAAAAGTATTGGTTTCAATTTTTCCGCCGATAGCAGTAAAATAATCAGCCAGTGCTTGAGCAATATTTATTGAACCTCCCTGCGGTACAGGCCAGCCCCCGGCATGTCCGTTGGCCAGCAAAACCAATGCAATAGCCGAAGTAGTTAAATGGGTTAATGGCTGTATTGCATGCGCCGCCATGCCGGCCAGCAAACCTTTAGCCTCTTCGGTTTCAAACAATTTAGTTAGGGCCGTAACTGCAGTCACCGCCGGTATGCCAAATTCAGCCATGGCAAATGGATGCCTGGGCCAATGCAAAGGCCCCAGTACATCAGCAGCTATTAACGGCCATTGTGCTGTCACCGGCTGCATCAGTTTACGGTAAGCGCCGGCATCAGCACCTAATAAGGCGGCGGTTTCATCCACCGAGCGTACCAGGGCAGCTGTTTTACCGTTATCAAACGGGTGGGCGGCATCCACCTCAGGATAAAGGTAATGCAGCCCAAATTTTTCCAGCGGCAGCGTTTTAAAAAAAGGCGAACCTGCCGCCAGCGGATGTATAGCCGAACAAATATCATGTTTAAATCCTGGCAGGGTAATTTCAGCTGTACGCAAACCACCGCCAATACTCGCAGCGCCTTCCAGCAGCAGCACCTGTAGTCCGT
>CAXTCH010000426.1:0-3186 GCA_964241945.1 uncultured Mucilaginibacter sp. | reverse complement strand
TTCACACCATCGCGCATGGTAATATATACGTCTTTTTTGGTGTAATGCTCTTTGGCGTAGCTGCCGGTGCCCTGAGCCTGAACTCCGGTGCAGTAAACGGCCGCCATCAGGAATACAGCGTAGATTTTTTTCATGAAAGTTGTTTTATAGTATTTCAGGAGCCTAATTTAAAAAAGTAAATTTGAATATTAACTCAGCGTAAACTGATTTGCCGGGTAACCCTGTAATGTAATGAAAAAGATACTGGAAACCGAACGACTGGCACTTTATGAATTCGGTGTTAATGATGCTGAATTTATACTGAAGCTGGTTAACAGTGAGGGATGGCTGCACTTCATCGGTGACCGCAATATTCACAGCGTGGATGATGCAAAACTGTATCTGCTTAACGAAATTATGAAAGCTTACCAGGAACTGGGATTCGGCTTTTGGCGGATACAACTTAAAGATTCACACACCACCATCGGCATGTGCGGCCTTACCAAACGTTTGTATCTTAATGATCCGGATATAGGTTATGCTTTGCTGCCTGAATTTACCGGCCGGGGTTATGCACAGGAAGCAGTGGCAGCTACCTTACAATATGCCCATCAGTCGCTGTACCTGAAACGTATATTGGCCATTACCAAGCCGGATAATGTACGTTCGGTAAAACTGCTGCAAAAACTGGGCGTTAACTTTGAACAGATGATGGTACTGCCCGTGCATGCCAATGCCATGCAACTAATGGCCATTAATTTTGACCGGTAACAGGGTATAAACCAAGTGTACCTGATAACATTTAAATACGTATGAAGCTTAAATTATTATCCGCCGGGCTGCTGTGCTTAACAGCCACCGCACTGCTGCTAAGCACAGCAGCGGGCCAGACCCATAAATCTTATACCGAACCGCACCGGCCGCAATTCCATTTTTCGCCCGGGAAAAACTGGATGAATGACCCTAACGGAATGGTGTACGTAAATGGCGTTTATCATTTATTTTTCCAGTACAACCCGGCGGCTGATGTACCGGGCAACATTCACTGGGGCCATGCCACCAGCCGCGACCTGATGCACTGGCAGGAACAGCCGGTGGCTTTAAGTCCTGACCGGCTGGGGCTGAATTTTTCGGGAAGCGCGGTGCTGGATGAGAACAATACTTCGGGCCTGGGCAGCCGCAGCCACCCGCCAATGATAGCGCTTTATACCAGCCATAGTGAGGCTAAAGAAAAAGCAGGCCGTACGGATGTAGAAACGCAGAGTATGGCTTACAGTACCGACAATGGAAAAACCTGGAAAAAATACCAGGGCAATCCGGTAATATCCAACGGCGGCAGCCGCGATTTCCGCGACCCGAAGGTGACCTGGTACGAACCCGAACACAAATGGGTGGTGGCCATATCGGCGCATGACCATGTGGAATTTTATTCGTCAAAAAATCTGATTAAATGGAGCAAAGAAAGCGAGTTCGGGCAAAAGCTCGGCGCCCATGGAGGTGTATGGGAATGCCCTGACCTGACGGAAGTAACCGATGGCCTGAAGAAACGCTGGCTACTGATTGTCAACATAAACCCCGGCGGCCCCAACGGCGGCTCTGCTACCCAGTATTTTACCGGCAATTTTGACGGAAAAACTTTTACCCCCGAAGATACCACTACCCGGTGGATTGATTATGGTCCGGACAATTATGCGGGCGTTACCTGGAGCAATACCGGCAAACGCAAAATATTTTTAGGCTGGATGAGCAACTGGGTATATGGCACTACCGTGCCTACCCACCCCTGGCGCAGCGCCATGACCATTCCGCGCGAGCTGGGTTTTGCCACCGTCAACGGAAAACACTACGTTACCTCGCAGCCGGTAAAGGAATTAAAGGCTATCACCGGGAAAGGAATTACCTGGAATGATGTAAAAATAAGCGGCAGTTATGCGCTTGATACCAAATCCGGCCCGTCATCCGGCGGTTACATTATCCGGTTAAAAGATTTACCGGCGGAAAACTTTTCTATCGTTCTTGCCAACACGCAGGGCGAACAGGTAACGCTTGGTTATCTGCACGAGAGCAATAATTTTTATATTGACCGCAGCCACTCCGGGCAGACCGGATTTCAGCGCGATTTCGCCAAAATCAGCTATGCACCCCGCATCGCCACCGGTAAAAAAACAGACCTCATACTCGTAGTAGACGCCGCTTCCGTTGAGTTATTCGCCGATGGCGGACTGACCAATATGACGGGTATCTTTTTCCCCTCGCAGCCCTTAACCCGGGTAACGGTAAAAGCGCCGGGCGAGCTGAAAATCGGGAAGATTAGTTATGCCGCAGTGAAATCGGTGTGGAGGTAGTCAAAATCAGGATTTGCAGAATTTGAGAATTAACAAAATGCTCGTGCAGCTGCCGTCGTTTCTTAAAAGCGCTGAGATGGATTCACAGCTACAAAAGTAATTCTGTAAATTCTGATTCAGAAATACAAACATGGCATAATGGCAGGTTTCCCCGGCTTATACGCCAGGTGTAGCCATTAGTACGATTATTGTTTTACCTTTGTGCACCAACCAAAATATTCTACTGTTATGCAATATGATGTTATTGTTATCGGTTCGGGTCCGGGCGGCTATGTGGCTGCTATCCGTTGTGCCCAGCTGGGATTAAAAACGGCTTGTATTGAAAAATACAGCACCTTCGGCGGTACCTGCTTAAATGTAGGCTGTATTCCGTCAAAAGCATTACTGGATTCGTCAGAACACTATTATAACGCCGCTCATACGTTCAAAACCCATGGTATCCATCTGGATAACCTCAGCGTTGACTTCGGCCAGATGATAAAACGCAAGAACGAAGTGGTAGCCCAAACTACCGGCGGTATCACTTTTTTGTTCAAAAAAAATAAAATAGATTCTTACCAGGGTATTGGCTCGTTTAAAGATAAAAACACCATTATTGTGAAAAAAGAAGATGGTACAGAGCAAACCCTGACTACTAAAAACGTAATTATTGCCACCGGCTCCAAACCTTCGGGTTTGCCCTTTTTAAAGGTGGACAAAAAGCGTATCATCACTTCTACCGAGGCTATCAGCTTAACCGAAGTGCCCAAGCACCTGATTTTGATAGGTGGCGGCGTAATCGGGTTAGAAATCGGTTCGGTATACGCCCGCCTGGGTGCCAAGGTATCGGTTATTGAGTTTATGGACTCCATTATTCCGACGA
>CAXTCH010000425.1:0-3195 GCA_964241945.1 uncultured Mucilaginibacter sp. | reverse complement strand
GTTATAAACCATGGCAAGTCGATTTTAAGATTCAAATGCGAATCATGGGGTTGAATATGAAAATAATTGAATGCATTTTTTGCCAGTAATTGAGCTTGATATAAATAAGTCCGGTTGTGTGTAAATTTATACAGTAAAACACCCCCTTCAATCATAGAACCCGAATTGTAGCTGTAAAACGTTCGGTTGACATGTCCATCTGATTTTTCATCATTGCTATAAATACCTGTGGTAGAATCCCGTAAATGTGTATTCATCCAATTATAAAACTTTTCACCCCAGTGAAGATACCTTTTGTCATGCGTAGCTTGATATAATTTTAAAGCCACCAGCATATCCATCCCGTTGGAACAAGCTGGCTTTTGATCACGATGTCCTTCCAACCAAGTTACTCCGCCTCCCAATTCTTCGTTCCATCCGCTGGTGATAAAATCAAAAGTTTTTTTTGCCCTTTGCAGATACACTGGCTTATGGGTATTAAAATAGGCTTCCATATATTCAATACCCACAAGCCCATTATCATCATAATAACGGTCAGACTTCTCAAAACTCACAGGAAAAGCCTGGTAACCTGCCGGGCTGCGCTTATTATCCAGATACTTTTCCATACCTGTGGATAAAGTATCCAATACATTTGAATATTTTTCCCGGAGCGCAGGAAGTTTGACCAATGCATTTGCTGCGGAGAACATGCCGGAAAACGGCCACAAAAAGCTAACCTGCTTCTCTTGCACCTGCCCACCCTGCATGTAAGTTAGCGAATCGGCTTTGCTGTTGGAGGGGTAATGTTCCGCAAACAAACCATACTGCGGTTTCCGGTAGTCTTTCCAAACTAAATTAAACATGGTTTGGGCCTTTGCCAGATCTGTTTGTGCAGAGTTAGCTTGTGCCAGAGTAAACACAGGGCAGAACAGCACTGCTGTAATAAGGCAAATTATCATTAGCGAACAAGAAGATTTGGATAAACCCCTTGTGATTTTCCTAATACCGAACATGCACATATAAAATATTTTTAAACCTGTTATATGAGTTGAACCCAACTCATATAACTTAAAATAATTAACGATAAAGAACTATTGTGCTGATGGCGGCGGTGTGCTAACACCCCAGGAGAGGTTAGGCTTTGATCCCATGGCAAACGTTAATTTACCTCCTTGCATTAATTCATCCCTGTAAATCCAGCAGTTAGCCAATGGCTTTCCATTGAATTGCACGGCTTGAACATACAGGTTGTGCTTTGCGTTATTCCTGGTTTCAATTGTTAGCTTGCGGCCGTTTCCCAGTTTAATAGTGGCTTTATCAAATATAGGACTGCCCAGCTCAATAATGGGTTTCAAATCGGTAAACCCTTTTACATCGAACAAACCCAGCGAGGCCATAACATACCAGGAACCTAATTGTCCCTGATCTTCATCCTGCCCGTAACCGTAACCATGTATAGGCTCAGTACCGTAAAATTCGTCACAAATCAGGCGTGTCCATTTTTGAGTAAGCCATGGTTTACCCGAAAAATTAAACAGCCAGCTGATATGCAAGCTTGGCTCATTACCCTGGTTATAAATGGAGTTAATACCTGCAAAAGCATTGATAGTTTTGCCGCCACCTAAGCCATCTTTTTCTGATGCTTCAAATATTTTTTCAAGCTTATCATTAAATTCCGCTTTCCCGATGGCGTTTATGAGTGCAGCCGGATTTTGCGGGACATAAAAAGTGTATTGCATGGCATTACCTTCCTGAAAACCCCGCCATGCCTGATAAGGATCAAATTTATCAATGAAAGAGCCATCCGCCTTTTTGGGTTGAATAAGCTTGATTTCTGGGTTAAAGAGTTTACGCCAGCTATTTGAGTATCCAACCAATTGGCGATAATCAGCTGAGTGGCCCAATGCTTTTGCCATTTGCGCCGCCGCAAACGCGCTAAAGCTATATTCAAGCGTATGAGATGCCGAGAAATTAGAACCGGTAGAATCTGTAACAAAATCATGACCGCCCCATTCCAAAAACGGACTGAAACCATGCTCTAAAAATGCCTTCGTATCCATCTTCCCCGAGCCCACTTTACGATTTTTCCAGCCCAGTTCATTATTTTTTACAGCCTGGTAAGCCAGGTTAAGGTCATAGTCACGAATACCAGCTTGGTAAGCAGCAGCAATTGCCAATCCCACAAAGTTAGTGCCCACACCCGACACATACTCACTATTCGCGATACCGTCTCCAAACCAGCCTTTGTCTTTGTAAATCTGCAACTGTGTATGCACATAATTTTCATACCATTCCGGATAAGAGAGCGACCACAATTGAGTGAGATTCCAGTAACCGCCCCATATAGCGTCGGTATTTATAAAACTGTATTTACGGGCTTTGCCGGTTAACTGGCCAATTTGGCCCTCATGCTTTGGATAGGCGCCGTTAACATCATTCGCTATCCCCCGGCCTAATAAAGCATGAAACAAGCCGGTATAAAATTTCACTTTACTGTCTTCATCCTTACTTTCCACATATAATTTACTCAGTTCCCGCTGCCAGGTTTGCTGCGCCATGAGTTTAGCTTCATTAAAAGAAAGGGAGCGGGCTTCAGCCTGTAAATTGGCTTTTGCATTGGCTGCTGAAGTATAACTCAAACCCACTTTCACCTCAACAGACTCATTTGCGCTGGTTTGATAATTTAAGGCCAACCCGGCCCCTTTACCTGCTGCCGAACGCGACTGCTGCTTAATTTCTGTATCAGTAAAGGCGCTTACGCTGGCGGGGCGCTTGCTTACTTCGCCGTAAATGTACATGGCCACCTTACCTTGCGGATCATAAGTTGCTACATACTTGGGATAAGTTATTACAAAGCCCTCAAAATGAGTAGCGTCCAGCATTTTGATGCCTGCATCTGTCACCTCGCCGCTTTCGCCCTCCTTTTCGCCCACATTAAGCAAAATATGCGCTTCTTTACTCGCCGGAAAAGTATAGCGATGAAAGCCCACGTGTTTGGTAGCGGTCAGCTCCGCTGTAATTTTGTAATCATCCAACAGCACTTTATAGTAACCTGCCTGCGCCACCTCATTTTTGCGGTCAAAAGCAGATCGGTACCCCTTCTCCTTTCCTTCCAGATCTCCGGGCTTAACTATTAGCGGACCTGTAGTCGGCATAAAGCTAACGCCGCCTACCTGCCATTCATGAAAATGCACAAAGCCTTCGATAGAATGC
>CAXTCH010000424.1:0-3196 GCA_964241945.1 uncultured Mucilaginibacter sp. | reverse complement strand
TTCGCTTCGCTTTCTACCCAGATTTTACCATGGCAGTTCTCCACCAAATCTTTGCAAAACAGTAAACCCATGCCGGTACCCGATTCGTTGCGGGTACCAATCTGACTGCTTACCTTGCCTTTAAATAAATTTTGGCGTTGTTCGGGCGTCATACCCATACCGGTATCTTTTACTTTTATTAAAATGTTATCTTCTTCCTCGCGAACGCAAATCTTTATCACATCATCCTGCCCTGAAAATTTAATTGCGTTGGTTACCAAATTGCGAATGACAATACGTATCGAGTTAGGATCAGACAGCGCAGTCAATTGAGCTGGGACGGCTTCTACTTTTAATTTGATCCCCTTCTTTAAAGCCTGTTCCTGGTAGTGTTCCAGTTCATTGAAAACTTCCTTAACCGGAAAGCTTTTTACTGAATTGGTAAAGGTATCCATCTGGCTGTTCACCCAGAACAGCAGCGTATCCAGAAAGTCGGAGGTATGCTCAAGGTTTTTTAATACGTTTGGAATCATATTTAATAATTCCTCATGAGTGATTGCCTCGTCAGCCAGTAAATCAAACAAGCCCCGCAACGTACTCAGCGGCGAACGTAAATCATGTGCCAAGATGGATATCAGGCGGTCTTTGAGTTTGTTCAGGTCATTCAGTTTAGTGGCCTGTTCGTCAAGATTTACTTTTTGCTCCAGTACCTGGTGGTTTTTGTCGGTGAGTTGCGCATTGATTTTAATTTGCTTGCGCTTTTCATGATAATAAATACCGGATATCACCATCATGGCCGAAATAATGATGATGAACATGAGGTTAATAAAGTGCTGGGTTCGTAGCTTTTGCTGATATAATAGATTATTGGCTTTTTGCTGCAGCGCCTGCTGGCGTTGCTTATCGGCATAGGTATACTCCAGGTTATAGGAAGTGAACTTTTGCACACTTTCATCCTTTTTAAAGCTGTTTTGTATCTGATTAAGTTCCTGCTGTGCTGAAAAAGCCGCCTCATATAAATGAAGACCGCCCAGAGCTTTGGTAAGCTGCGTATAAGCTACCGTTCGTAATATGATGCTGCCCAGGTGGTTGGCGATCAACTTAGCCTGTAAGGCATACGTGTAAGCATCTTTATAATCTTTGGTTTCGTTGTAAAACAAGGCCATATTGCTCAAAGTCGAAGCCTTGTCGTAATCCAATTGATTGTCAGCAGCAATTTGTAACGATTGTTTGAGATAATTTAAGGCCTTGTCATGATCACCTTTATAAAGAAAACATACACCCAAATGATTTAACCCGGTACTAATACCGTCTTTATCATCCTGTTTTTGATTAATACTTAAAGCCTCAGATAAATATTTGACGGCTTCATCAAATTTATGCTGCGCAATGCATACCTCACCCACGTTCTCGTAGCCTACCGCAAGGCCACCGTAAGAGTGCATTTCCTTCCAGGTGACTAAGGCTTTATTAAAATAAGCCAGCGCCTGCGGATAGATTTCCATATTCTGCAAAATTACACCAATGTTATTGCAGTCGGCCGAGATGTCTTTCTTTCGGTGCAGCCTGGTGTCAATGTTCAGCCCCTTGAAATAATAATCTAATGCCGTTGATGAATAACCTAAATTATCATATACATTACCCAGCCAGCGGTAAGTCCGGGCAATGCCCGGCAGGTCATGAATTTTATTTTTTATCGCCAGCGCCTTGTTCAAATACACCAGTGCTTGCTGGTATTTGCCAATCTGATTGAACATATTACCATAAATACGGTAACAGTTACTCAAACCCAAAGGCTCGTGTATGTTGCTGTACAACTCAATGGCTTCATTGAGGTTCTTCTTGGTTAAATTGTATTTTCCCTGGTCTGAGTATATGGTTGCTGTAATAACAAGCCCATCAGCAATGCCTTTATCATATCTTAACTGCCTGGCGTGACGTAGCGCTATAGCCTCATAATAAAGCGTGCTGTCGGGGTAAGATGAAAGGTATTCAGTAGCCAGCCGGTTCATCTTGTTTATTGTAGAGGTATCGGCATTGGCACCATGATTTTCAATGGCTTGCTGCAAAACAGTTCGGAGGCTGTCTGATAAATAGTCATGCGTTTTTGCCGAACAGCAGGTAGCTGTTAAAAGCATTAATATACACAACCAATATTTATACATGAGTGAGTAAATGTTTAATTAATTTAGATTAAGAACCCGTATTGTTCAGGTATTACTACCGCAAGTGCACTATTTTTCAATATCTTATACGTTATTTTTTGATTACAGGTTTTCCGGTCAAACGGTTACAACGGATATGAAACGCAAATTAACAATTCCATTCAGGAATAATCATTTTTTAAGCACTATTGGTAGCATATTTCTGCCGGAAAATAAGCCTAAGCAAGCTACTGTCGTTTGTTTGTAAAAGCGATTGTTGAGGGTAGCTTATGCAAACCATCCTGTTTTATACGTGTTGGCAAAATGAAATATAACAATAAGCCATTCACTATATAGTATATAATAATATGGATTTACAACTCAACAATAAAATAGCTATAGTTACCGGTTCAACTGCCGGTATAGGTTATGCAATTGCCAGGCAGCTTGCAGCTGAAAGTGCACAAGTTATAGTAAACGGACGTACCGCTGCGCGTGTAGATGCTGCTGTGGAAAAAATTAAAGCGGAAACAGGTAATCAGAACATAAAAGGTATACCTGCTGATTTTGCCATACCTGAACAAATTGCCGCATTGGTGCAGCAATTGCCGGAGGTAGATATATTGATTAATAATGTGGCAATTTTTGAACCTAAAGAATTTAATGATATACCGGATGAAGATTGGTTTAAATTTTTTGAAGTAAATGTAATGAGTGGCATCCGTCTTTCGAAAGCGTATTTTAATGGTATGCTAAAGAAAAACTGGGGACGGATCATTTTTATTTCAAGCGAATCGGCTTTGCAGATTCCGGCGGAGATGATTCATTACGGGGTTACCAAAACTGCCCAACTGGGTGTTGCGCGTGGTTTAGCCGAATTAACGAGGGGTACCAACGTTACCGTAAATACGGTACTGCCCGGCCCAACATTATCAGAAGGAGTAGGCGGATTTATTGAAAGTCTGGCCAAAGGTCAGAACAAAAGCATCGAGGCAGTAGAAGAAGATTTTTTCACATCCATGCGGCCGACTTCCATCATTCAGCGGTTTATTACACCCGAAGAAATAGCCAAT
>CAXTCH010000423.1:2660-3199 GCA_964241945.1 uncultured Mucilaginibacter sp. | reverse complement strand
AATTGTTTTCAGGTTGTTCAGGGCGCTCCGGAGCTTCTGGTTTCTCCGATTTTTCCGTTTTATGACGGTTATTGTCCATTGATTTCCGCGCTTCGTTTATTGCTCGCCGTAACCGGTCGCTATATTCTGCATTTCGATGGGTATATTGTGATATTTTCAAACCATCCTCTGCTAACAGTTCTTGTTGCTTTTTAAGCTCAGGGTAGTTCTTGAATTTTTCGAGTTGCATATTAAAATGCTGTTTGCCTTGAGGTAAGTTGTAGGCTTTGATAATATTTGATAAACTATCCTGAATTTTAGAAATATCAAGCTGTTCCCTGATATAACTTGAGTTATAAGGTTTCGTGATAGCATGTGTGGTTGCATTTAATTGCTCTTGCAATTCTTTTAACTTAGGTTGGCCGATGTACTTATTAATGGATTTATTCAATTCATTAATTTTCCAAAAATGTTGTTTATAAGCTTCACTGTTTATTTTGCTTTGAGCAAGTTTGCTGCTCTCCTGACCAAGCTGTTCAGTGAGGTGTATAAATTCGGGT
>CAXTCH010000423.1:0-2650 GCA_964241945.1 uncultured Mucilaginibacter sp. | reverse complement strand
GCACTAACGCTATCTAAGTGTTGGTTAAGTGCTTTTTCGTTAGTCCACATATGACTCATTGAATCATTATGCGCCTCAATTTTGCTTTGTAAGTCATCAATGCGTTTTTGCAATTCAGGGCTGATGTGGATGTTAGAAGCTAATTCAGCCTGTTTGTAAACTTCTTTAAGATAAGCTTTGAACTCAGGTGTTTTATAAAAGGCTTCAACAGCTTTGGCATGTTTTTCCATGTCTGCATTAAGTCGCGCTAAAACCGGATCTGCCTTTTCTTCATAATTTTTATTCGATTTTTTTACTGAGTTTTTATACGCGGTCGTGGCTTTTCGCTTGTGACTGGTATCTGCCATCAACTCTTTCAGGAGGGTTGTTGGTTTAATAACTTTTACAGATAACTTTCCGTTTTTAAACTCCGGATTGAGCCAGGCAATGCTGCTTAAGCTTACCCCTATAATTAGCAAACTAAAAAACAAGTGGCGAAGGTTGCCCGAAGGCTTTTTGGTTTTCATGATACGTTGTATGCGGTTAAGTAAATGATATTTTTTGCCGGTGGCAGCTAAAGTGAGCTGTAAGGCAGAGTGGCGTTGAGTTTCCAGTTTTAACAGTGCTTGCGCATAAATAAGGGGCTGCCCGGTAACGGTAAGCACTACATCATCGCAGCTGTTTTCGCGTTCCTCGTTCGCTATGCGGCTTAACAATTGGGCAAAGGGGTTACAGCACAATAACAGTAAAGCCAGCTGCTGCAATAAATTCAACAGAAAATCATTGCGGCTGATGTGGGCCAGCTCATGCAGCAAAATGGCTTCAATCTCGCTGGTATTCAAACTGGTGGTCAGCGTTATGGGTAACAGTAGCACAGGTTTAATATAACCGGTAACACAAGGCGTATCAATCCAATGGCTAAAAGCGGCTTTTATGGGCTTGGTCAGCTTAAAATGTGCGGCCAGTTGCTGCAGTTGCAGCTGGATGGCCGGCGCTATCAGTAAATGTTGCTTAACCAACAGCAGCCGGTACCAGGAATAACTTAACCTCAACAAATTGATTACAAAGCCTGCGGTATAAACTAAGGTTAAATAAGGCAGGTAGCGGTTCAAATCGACCTCATACCGCTCGGTAACGGCAGGGGACTGAGGTAAAAGTAAATGCGGCACCCAGTCGGTTAACCGCACAGCCTGCAGCGGAGCAGCCGTGGGGGTATATAAAATAAACTGCTGGTATAAGGTGTACATAAACCACAGGGTTAGGCCAAACAGGCTGCCCATAGCTAATTGATATTTTGTTTTGGCCGTTAAGGCAGGAAAGCAAAACAAAATTAATCGCAAAGCACTGTATACGATGATGCCCTGCGCTAATGAGTAAAGTACGGTGAGCCCGATAATCTTACTTACCAATATCCAGCTGGTTTCCATAAGGATTTATTTTTTGTGTTGATCAAATTGGTCGAGATACTGCTTAATTTCCTCAATCTCATCTTTTGAGGCTGTATGGTTGCCCAACGCCTGTATCACCAAATCGGCAGTGGAGCCTTTAAACATCGTGGACAGGATTTTGTCCAGAGCTGACCGCTGAGCCTGCTTGCGGCTTACGGCCGAAGTATACACATGTGTTTTGGCAGAGGAATCGCGGGTAACCAGGCCCTTGTCGTGCATAATCTGCATAAGCTTCAGGGTAGTGGTGTAACCGGCTTCTTTGGTTTTAGTTAATTCCTCATGCACTTCGCGCACGGTGGCCGGCTGTTTGGCCCACAGTACCTGTAATATTTCTAATTCACTTTCAGTAGGTTTCATTATGTACGAATAACTTCGTACAAGTTATCTACGATAGGTTTCGTATATGCAAGAGGTTTGTGAAAAAAATTAAAAATTCACCAATGATATCATAGCGAAGAATGAACCCACCACATATGCTGCAAGGCAATCATGCCTCGATGCGCCAGGTTCAGTCCTGGCAATAACAATAAATAAGTTAGCTGTTATTTTTTTTGCAGCGCCTGGTACTTACTGCCGTTAGCCGGGTCGGCCTGCAGCAAAATGTTAGCGGCCTGCTGCTTTTCCTGTGCGCCGGCGCCGCTATAAATAGAAACCAGTTCGTCACTCTTGGCAGTGAAAAACAAGGTGGGCAGCATCGCGCCCAGATGGGTTCGGTCAAATTGAGTAAGCACAGGTAACACAGAGGAGATTACGCTACGGCCTTTGCCGGCATTATCGGCCATTACATCTAAACCATTGCGATGATAATCGTACAACAAACTCCGCAGCGGGATATAAGATTTATCCATCAAATTGGTCATCAGCCAGTAACGGTTGGTATTGCTGTCGAATGCTTTCCAGCCTTTGTAAGAAGATGACTGGGCGTTAATTACTACATTTTGCGCACTTCCGAAATAAGGCGTACCGCCAAATTTTGAAAAGCTGTCGTAATCAAAACCCAATATGATGTAAGCATAAAACGCCATTACCGAACTCAGGTTGCTCTGAAAGTTTTGGTCATTATAATCAATGGTTTGCCCTTCGGTATAATTGAAATCAAAATCACGGTCGTTTACATTCAGCAGGGTAGTAGTGTAGGCTGAATTATAAACAGGCCGGGCCGACTGCACCTGCAGTTCGCCGCTAAAGGTACTGGCACCATCCCAAGCCGTAATATTGAGCAC
>CAXTCH010000422.1:0-3201 GCA_964241945.1 uncultured Mucilaginibacter sp. | reverse complement strand
TCTTTACCCTTTATCAAAAACACGAAGCTAAACCAGGTCATCGTTGCCCATAAAGCCGCGAACACCAATTTGAAGGGGACTTTAAGCCCGTTAATTAAGGAAACAATACCGGGAATGAACAGCAATCCTACCAGCCGGAAATGCCTTCCCTCGTAGGATATAGCCAGCTGGCGCAAAAACGCATAGCCAAAAAACAGCACCGAAATAACATAAAAAACTACCACCGCTATTTTATATTGATGTGATACAGCCCGCCGGCACGTAATGGCCACCAGAGCAATGACGCTTAAGGCAGCGCATACCAGCAAAATAACTACCGTCCAGAAATAAGTAAACGGTGCGCCGTCGGGGTGATAGATTAAACCGTGAACGATATCGTCAATGGAAAATCCGGATAGCAGGGGAGAGGCCAGCGGAAAGCTGAACGTCTCCCACAAAAGTCTTAAGCTTTTACCGGCTGATACCGGGCTTTGTCCTTTGGACAGATAAAATTTATAGATACCACCAACAGAAAGTACCGCCGGTATACCAATCCACAAGCCATTGATGATCCATTGCCTGATATTTCGCTCTTTAAAATTGATGTTAACCCACAGGCAGCACAAGCCGGCAGCATAAGCCCATATAAATGAGGACTTGCAGATAAAGCCGATCCAGCCGACCAGCAGCACAAACACTGCCAGTTTCCAGTTTACCTTTTGGAACGCAAAGCAGCCGTATAAAAACCAGCCGGCAAAAGCAAACAGCAAAACCTCGCCGCCGTTGTAAAACACATACGGAATAAAGTAAAACTGCTGGCTGGCCATCAGCGCCAAGCTAATGGAGGTAACTGCAGCGCTGAAACCCATCTTACGGAAAAACGCATAAAAACCGGCTAAACCCAGCAATTCACAAACCAGTATCGTAATTACTGAAGCCTGACCATAATTTAAATGGAATACCGCTTTAAACAGATAAGGCACCAGGTACTGCCCCGGCGACCACCAGGTTAAAAATTCGGAGGTGTTTTGCGTTAAGTCATCCTGACTGGGCATGCTGAGCTGGTTAAACCCGCCGCCCATCTGCATACCCCGCAATACCTGAAACCCCCAGCTGGGGTCGGGGAAGATAGCCGGGTGATTATACCAGCCCATAAAGCCCAGCAGCACTGTAGCTAAAGCCACCAAAAGGAGTAAAATGCGTGCCGGTAATTTATTTTCAGATGCCGCTGCAACCATAAGTCAATCAAAAAAAATTAAGCCGCAAAAGTAAACAATCAGTCCATATGCCGGTCGCGTATTTTTTCGGCCGGGTTTCCCTGGTAAATGCTGTAAGCCTCCAAATGCTTAACCGCTACCGATCCGGTAGTCAATACGGCGTGACTGCCAACCGTAACGCCCGGGCACACAATGGCCTTTGCGCAAATCCAGGCCCCTTCTTCGAGCAATACCGTACCGGTCATCAAATCAAAAGCGGACGACTTGTAATTATGATTGCCGGTAAGCAGCATCGCGCCCTGCGACAAGCATACGTTGTTGCCTAAAGTAACCTGCACAATATTGTCTATCCATACTTCTTCGCCAATCCAGCAATAATCGCCTATGGCCAATAACCAGGGGTATTTAATAGTAACACAAGGTTTGATGACCACCTGCTTACCTACACGCGCGCCAAACAAGCGGAGCAAGCCCCGCTTAATGCCGCTTAGTGGCAGCAAACTGGTTTTAAAAATAAGTGCGTTGATATACAGCCATAAAAACCGCTTAACGGCATTAGCGCCGGGATGAAAGGGGTGATTGTTATAGGCAGATAAATCAGTTTTCATGAGTTGTGGCAGCAGCGCCGGGCTTTTTGACCCAAAAATATAAACTTACCATAATGAGCGCATAAATGAGAATGTTAAATATGGTATGGTGGTCGGGAATATTAGGATTGCTGCTTCGCCAATACAATACTAAAACCACAAAGCGCAGGATATTCAGTAGCTGGATAACCAATAGCCCCAGGCCCAAAAACCAGTATCTGGCTGCGCCCCCTTTAGGATAACTTAATACAAAAGCCGTAAAAAAGCTCATAATTCCGAGGCCCAGGCAGGTATATACCAGTTGAATAATACCTCTGCCCGCTACCAGTAACTGATATTCGCTGGTGATGGCCGTATAGCCCATTCCGTTGAGCAGGGCTGCGCTGCTGTGTAACAGTATCCGGCGCAGCCAATGGATATAATTAAAATGCTGCGCCAAAAACGCATGATAATGCCTGCCGGGTGTAGTAAGGCTAAAAAAGCCGATGTTAAAATAATAAAGCAGCAGAAACAGTACCGTAAACAGCACAGCAAACTTTATAATGGAGTAATTGGGTTGGTCCCTAAAGCTGGTGGTGCTCATCTTTCTTCAGCAATTCTTCAATTTTTACATCTACAATTAACCTGAACCAAAAGCCCTGCAGGAAATGGAACAAGATGCCGGTTTTGCCATCCAGTATTCCCAACTGAAAAAATATCCGGTACATAAAGTAAAGTGCCGGCCTCACATAGCGCGGCATTTTCCACCACCAATGCTTTAGCTGGGCAGTCCGCTCATCGGGGTTGCCGAAAAGATTGGGCTTTAAGGTTTGGGAGCGTAGCTTTTGCAAGCGTTCTATTTCTTCGCGTGCTACCAAATCGCTGTACCGGTTATGCTTGGCAATCCAAAAAGCAATCTCGTTTTCTTTCAGGTTTTCTTCCAGCAGCCAGCCTTTTTTCCAGATGCTGGTCTTCCCGCTTACAATGAAGCGATGATCCATATTCTCGTTCAGGTCGGAATACCCGATGCCATACCGGAACATTTTGAGCATGTAGAAAGGGTAGTAGCCGCCATGCCTGAGCCACCGGCCTTTAAAAAAGTTCTTCCGGTTAAAATAAATGCCGTTGACATCAGTATAGGTACTGTCGTCAAAATTTTGCAACAGTTGGTATAACTCCGGTGTTACGGTTTGATCAGCGTCCAGGCAAATTACCCAAGGAGTAGTGATGGCAAAGTTAGTCAGGGCATAATGCCATTGCTGCGGATGGTTGACAAACGAATGCTGCAATACGGTAGCGCCGGCCTGCCCTGCAATGGTTAGGGTTGCATCGGTACTACCCGAGTCTAATATAAAGACAGGCGCTTGCAGTCCGCTGATAGAGTGGAGCAAACGGGGCAGGTGAACCTCCTCGTTGTAAGTGAGAATTAGGAAAGAGAA
>CAXTCH010000421.1:0-3217 GCA_964241945.1 uncultured Mucilaginibacter sp. | reverse complement strand
TAATTCCATCCGGCTGACTAAAGTAAGCTAAAGAGTCGGTAGCATCCAGGTAACCAGCATGGCCATTGCCCACCATAGTGGTAACTGTACCGGCCGGCGTAACTTTACGTATGCGGTTGTTGCCTTTGTCGGCCACATAGATGTATCCGGTTGCATCTACCACTAACGCGCGCGGCGTATTGAACAAAGCTCTGTCACCTCTGGCGTTCCGGTATCCTGCCTGCCCGGTGCCTGCCAGGGTGGTTACCACACCTGCCGGGGTAATTTTGCGGATGGCGTTATTACCTAAATCGGCTACATAAATATTGCCTGCCGCATCTGTAGCTACGCCTTGCGGACTGTAAAATTCAGCCTGACTGCCTGTGCCGTTTACCAAACCGGCATTGCCATTACCTGCCAGGGTAGTCACCACACCTGCCGGAGTAATTTTACGGATGGCGTTATTAGTGGCATCCGCTACATAAATATTTCCTGAAGCATCTACAGCTATACCTTGCGGATTACTAAACTGTGCACCTGTGCCGGTACCATCAGTAAAACCTATTGAACCATTGCCGGCAAAAGTGCTTACCGTAGCGGTACTTACAGCATTGGTAGCTGTAGTTTTAAAAGTAATTACATTGCCGTACGCTGTGCCGCCTGCATTGGTAGCATAAGCCCTTAAATAATAAGTAGTGCTGGGTGCAAGCTTGGTAACCTTACTGGTAAAAATGGTAGTAGTGGTGGTATCTATTGTATGGCTATCCGTAGTAATTACCGGCGCATTGTTGGTTGAACTCCAGCATACGCCTAGGCTAATTACGGAGGCTGAACCAAAGTTAGTAACAATACCGCCGGAGGAAGCTGTAGTAGAAGTTACGTTACTGATAATGTTGGTGGTTAACACCGTAGGCAAAGTAGTATCTGATGAACTACTTTTTTTACAGCCCGTTTCGGCCAAACCAAAAAATAACAATATTGCCGCTACAACGGCGTAATTAAGTAGGGGTGATTTCACTCGTTAAAAATTTAATATCAACTATTACCAACTAAAAATAACTCAATGTATTGTGGCTAAGGGCTGCTTTTTGATGGCGAATGCAAAAATAAGCCGGGCACAATAAATCAGCAACGAAATTAGAAGTTATTCGGCAATAATGTGCATATAAGCACAGGTTTAACGTTTATTAACATTTTTAAAGTGGCTCAGGGCCGTCATCAGGTAATGATGCGTTTATTTGTTTTGCCAAACCAAGCCCCTATGCGCTTGTTATAAGAGCGGTTTTATTTACGTACCCCTGTATGAAAGCGTTACTTGCCTGTTTATTTATATTGCCTTTATTAGCTGTTGCACAAAAGCGTGTTCCGTTACCACACGGTATGGTATTTGGCACTAAGCCCGAAGTGGTTAACCTGCACAAAGCATCAGAACTGGATGCCTATATGGGGCGGCAAACCCGAACCAGCGCTGTAATTATAGCCACCTTACTTAAAGTAACCAACCCAAAGCAAGGCTGGTTTGATTTGGATGCAGGGCAGGGTCATGTTATCCATGCACATTTTCAGCAATACAATGTGAGTTTACCTATAGAGTTAAAGGGAAGGCAGGTAATTGTGGCCGGTGTGGCCGCCCGGCAGTTCCTGTCATCCAACGGACAGCATCTTACCGGGCGTAATTCAGGCAGCATGCACAATACTCAGGCGCAAACCGGCGGCGAGATTACTTTCGAAGCTACAGGGCTGTATGTAAACAAATAATCTTTACCTGCTTTCTAAAAGCTGGTTACTCTTTTTATCTGCCCGAGAGTACACTATGTATCTTGTGCAGATTTCATATATTTAGGCAGGTAATTGTTAAGGTTGCCCATCAATTATAACCTCTGCTTTATGAAACTCAATCGCTGCCTTGGCCTGCTGCTGTTTGCCTTTATTTTTGTTTTTGGCATTCCTGCTGATGCTTCCGTTAAATCTTACAAAAAGCAAAGTGACGGCGTACTGTTTATCCTGGATAGGGGATTAATGAAGATTAAGGTATGCGGGCCGGACATTATTGAAGTAAAGTATAGTATTTTCAACAGCTTTCCGGAAAAGAAATCGCTTGTGGTCAATAAAATTTGGCCTGCAAAGCCGGCTTTCCAGTTATGGGACGGTGGCGAAGAACTGAGCATAGTGACCACTAAACTGATGGTGCGCATTAACCGGAAAACCAATGCAATTACCTATGCGGATGCCCAAGGTAACATCATCGCCGCCGAGGCGCAGCAAAATAACAAAACCATGCAGGCTGCTGTTGTAGCCGGCATCAAAACGTATACCTGCGCTACCAAATTCAATTCCCCCGCTGGGGAAGGCTTATACGGATTAGGCTGCCATCCCATTGATTCCGGTTCCATTGACTATAAAGGCCGCAACCAGGATTTGGCTATCCGTTACATGACCGGCGCTATCCCGGTACTATTATCCACCAAAGGTTATGGCCTGATGTGGGACAATTACTCGGCCTCTGATTTTTATGGCGCGGAGGATCATAATACCAGCTACCGCTATATCTCCGAGAGCGGAAAAATGGTGGATTACTATTTCTTTTACGGCCCAGATTTCGACCATATCATCAGTGCTTACCGCACGGCTACCGGTACAGCGCCTATGTTTCCGAAGTGGGCTTTCGGTTTGTTCCAGTCGCAGGACCGGTACATGAGCCAGAGCGAGATCATAGGGGTTAAAAATCAGTATCGCAACAGCCATATTCCTGTAGACGTGCTGGTGCAGGACTGGTACTACTGGGACCCGCTGCCTATCGGCTCGCACGTGATGAAACCGGAACGTTACCCCAACCCGAAAGCATTGCTGGATGAACTGCACCAGGCCCACATACATGGCATGATTTCTATTTGGCCGGTATTCGGCAAGGGAACGCCGAATTATGATGCCCTGCAAAAGATGGGCGGCCTTACCGACATTACCTGGGATAATGTAGTGACGCATACTTTTGATACTTATTACGATGCCCATAACCCCAAAGCCCGCGCCCTGTACTGGCAGCAGGCCCGCGACAGCCTGGTAAAGCGCTACGGCTGGGACGCCTGGTGGGTAGACCAATGTGAGCCCGATAACGGCACCCTGCTTGATGCGCGCCGCCAAACTACTTACTATCGGGGTCGGGGCATCGATTATTTTAACACCTACTCGCTGGAGCATAGCAAAGGTATTTACCAGGGCTGGCGCAGGGATATTCCCG
>CAXTCH010000420.1:0-3232 GCA_964241945.1 uncultured Mucilaginibacter sp. | reverse complement strand
TTAAAAGAAGCAAACCCCCCACTGGCAGGCAGAACAATTCTGTACGCCGATGAAAGATTTACGCTTTACGATGACATAGCTGGAAATTTAGTACAGCCACAGAAAAATATTACCTTTACCCCATGCTAAGCGCCCGGAACATCAAGAAATCATACGGCAAGCTGGAAATACTGAAAGGCGTCGACTTTGATGTACAGCAAGGTGAAATTGTGACTATTGTGGGGGCTTCGGGCGCCGGCAAAAGTTCGCTGCTCAATATTTTAGGTACGCTGGACAAGCCGGATTCCGGTCAGCTATTTTTTGATAATATAGAGCTGAGCAAACTGCCGGGCAAGCAGCTCAGCAGTTTTCGTAATTTAAAAGTGGGGTTTGTATTCCAGTTTCACCATTTATTGGCCGAATTTAATGCTATCGAAAATGTATGTATTCCGGCGTTTATTGCCGGCATTTCAAAAGCCGACGCTGAAAAACGGGCTAAGCTATTGCTCGAACGTTTAGGGTTGCAGGAGCGTATGCTGCACAAGCCCAACCAATTGTCGGGAGGGGAGCAGCAGCGGGTGGCTGTAGCCCGGGCGTTGGTAAATCAACCCGCTTTGATTTTGGCCGATGAACCCTCCGGCAACCTGGATTCGGCCAACGCGCGCGAGTTGCACGAACTGTTTGCACAATTGCGAAACGAGTTTAATCATACTTTCATTATTGTAACGCACAATGAGGACCTGGCCGAAATAGCGGACCGCAAGGTGACGATGAAAGATGGCCTGATCGACCTTAATTTATAGCATCCGGTGTATTGCTTAATTACTTCAGCCACTTCTGCCCGGGCTTATCAGCTTAAAAATCAATTGAGCCAGTTGCATGTTTTTTTTGGCGACTACCAGGATCTGCCTGAAGTGATGGTAAAATCGGGCCAAATGCTGCAACTGCCTGCACCGCATAGCCCCGCTTATATGCACGAGATGCTGACCTTATGTTTGGATAAACAAATTGATCAGGTACACGTACTTAATGCAAATGAGGTTTCGTTATTAAAAGAAGCTGAAAAGCTGTTCAATGAATACGGCATCGAACTGATATTTTACCCCGATGACTTATAACGATATTGATCCGCGCAAACAGGCGTTTATATTTGAACTGGATGATGTACTGTATCCGCAAAAAGATTACCTTTTCCAAGTATATTACCTGTTTGCTTCTATGCTCGAATACACCGAGTTGCTGGATGCAAAAGTACTGGTAAACCTGATGACTTCCATCTATCAGAAAGAAGGCCCTAAGTTTGTTTTTGACCAGGTGCAGCACAAATTTAAGTTGGATGAAAAATACCGGGTCGGTTTCGAAAACCTGATGGATAGCGCCCGACTTCCCTTGAAGCTTTTATTATACAATGATATGCTGACTTTGCTGCAGGACATTGTTGTGGACCGCAAGCAACTCTACATTGTTACCAACGGTACCCTGAAACGCCAGCTCAACAAAATCAGTCAGACGGAATGGCATCATCTCGACCCTTATCTTACCTGCTATTTTGCTGATGAACTCGCACCCAAGCCCGAGCCCGATGTACTGCACCTGCTGATGCGCGAACGCAACTTGCAACGCCGCGATTTACTGATGATTGGCAAAACCGCAGCTGATGAGTTTTGCGCAGAAGCCTGCGGCATTGATTTTATAAACGGTAGTGAATTTCTGTCACAGCTTCAATAATATCAAATACTTCGATACGTTTACAAGCCTGACGGCCAGCCGGTGCTGCTGTTTCTGAGATTACAGTATTTAAATAATTTATTTATCTTAGGGCAACGGTATATCTGAAGTTGCCATACCCCTCAATTAATTTATGAAAAGATATTTTTACTTTTTACTACTCCTGACTGCAGGTTTATTTGCGGCCTGCAAAAAAGACAAAAAGGCGGCTGCCGCCAGTACGCTCGACTTGATCAAGGATTCTGTTTATCTGTATGATAAAGAGGATTATTACTGGAATACGGCGCTGCCAAGCTACGATGCATTCAATCCGCGTTCGTTTACCGGGAGTTCTGATTTGGCGGCGCTCACGAATGAGGTAAACGCATTATCGCAGTATGCCATTAATCCGGCCAGTAATAAGCCTTATGAGTATTATGCACCTGATCCGGGAGAAGCTAAATACGCATTTATTGATGATGGCACGGTTGCTGAGTCACTAAGCGGTACCAATGGCGATTTTGGCTTTTCTGTGTTTTATAACGCTTATAACGATTTGCGCATAAAATATGTATACGCAGGCTCACCGGCTGCCACCGCTGGTTTGGTGCGCGGCTACCAGGTAACTGCCGTAAATGGCAGCACCAGCATTGCTTATGACCCCAACAGCACTAACCCTAACCAAGATCCTAATTTGCTGGCTGTGGTAAACGCACTGGGCCAGTCCACCATTAAGCTGACCCTAACCAAGCCTGACGGCACTTCGTTTACCGCTACCGTTAACCGTGGCACCTATACCGTTAACCCGGTTTTAAAGTCGGCTATCCTGACGGCAGGTAATGGGCATAAAGTTGGGTATATTGCATTCAATAGCTTTACAGTAAAAACGGTAGCCCAGCCTGTTTTAGACCCGGTGTTCAGCAACTTTGCCAGCAACGGGGTAACTGACCTTATTGTAGACCTGCGCTACAACGGCGGCGGCGCTGTAGAAACGGCCGAATATATGGATAACCTGATTGCCCCGTCATCCGTGGGTACCAGCGCTATCATGTACAATACTTATTTTAACAGTAATCTTACCAATAACAATACCCCGATACTGGCTCATCAAACCTTTACCTATAACGGGAAATTGTATAACTACGGCCAGTTGGATTATTCGGTAGCCGGCAACCAGGTGAAGTTTGCCAAAGCGGGTTCATTAAATATCAGCCGGGTGTTTTTTATTGTAACCGGCAGCACTGCTTCGGCCAGCGAACTCACCATCAACAACTTGCGCCCATACATGAATGTGCAATTAATCGGCAGAACTACCTATGGCAAGCCGGTAGGCTTTTTTGCGTTGAATATTAACAAATATCAATATTATACCCCCGAGTTTGAAACCAAAAACTCGGCAGGACAAGGCGGTTATTATACCGGCATGGTACCCGGCAGCTCCGATTATCCGGGCGTTACGGATGCCGATGATGTAACCAAAGACTGGGGCGACCCATCCGACCGTTTGGTAGCCCATGCCTTAGCTTATGTAAATACGGGTGTATTT
>CAXTCH010000419.1:0-3238 GCA_964241945.1 uncultured Mucilaginibacter sp. | reverse complement strand
TTGCAGGATAGGGTACCGAAGCAGATACCGCTGCTCATCAACAGCAGATGAAATAGTTTTTTGAAAGGGGTATCAGGAAAAAAGTACATGGAATGATTCAGTTGCTTAGTTATTAACTACAAAGGATTTTGAGTTTTTAACGAATTGCATAGCAAATAGTTATTACCGCAACTTACTTAAACCAAAAGCCCTGCAATTAATGAAAACCAATTGCAGGGCATTTAATGAAGTTTTATAATCCTTATTTGGCCGAATCCTTTATTTGAGCATCTATTGCTGAAATGGATGCCGAATGCTGTTTCAGGGTGGGCAGCGTTTGCTGTGCAAATGCTTTTACGTAGGGGTCCTTACCTTTAAGGGTATAATCCTGAAACATGATAACGGCCTGCCGGTGGCTGGGTGTCATCATATGTACATAAAGCCGGTCAAAATCTTTACCCGAAGCTTTGGTCAGCATAGGATCGAGCGCCGGGGTAGCGGTTGCCTGCGGCGGTATCTGATAGCCTTTGGATTGGGCCAGCTGCAGTAGTTGTATTTGCGCTTTGATATGGTCATTCACCATAAGGGCACCGTAAGCCTTTACGTCTTGGCGGGAGGCTTTTTGTGCCGCCAACTTCCCGGAGGCAATTTCATGCAAATTGGAGATGCTGGCCTTGGTAAGGAAATGCAGCGTAGCGGTATCTGTATTTGAAGTTTGTGCTGAAGCTGTGTGCACCGCAGCAAAGCCAGTGATAAGCAGTAATATGATAATCTTTTTCATAAGATAAATGATAAGCAATATAATGTGTGCAGATTGATTTACGGTTGCCCTACCCCGCCGGCCGCACCGTACACCTGACCGTTGGCATAACTGGCATCACCTGCTGCCAGTTGAACATAAATAGAGGCCAGTTCGGCAGGTTGCCCGGGGCGACCCAGTGGTGTCCAGCCACCAAATATTTGTTGTTTCTCTTGGGTAGTACCCCCGCTCACCTGTAAGGCTGTCCATATCGGTCCGGGCGCTACGCCATTTACCCGGATGCCTTTGGGCCCTAATTGCTTCGCTAGCGATTTTACATAATTCATGGTTGCAGCCTTAGTTTGTGCATAGGCATACAACCAGGGGTCAGGATTATACGCTTGTTCAGATGTGGTACCGATAATGGCCGATCCCGGCGGCAAATGCGGCACTGCCTCCCTTATAATCCAGAATGGCGCATAAATATTAGTTTTCATGATCGAATCAAATTCTTCGTTGGTGACATCCAAAACCGAACTTGCGGCCTGTTGCCGGCCGGCGTTGCTCACGATAATGTCAAGTCCGCCTAATTCGGTTAAAGCTTTTTGCACCAATTGCTTGCAAAAGGCCTCATCCCGCAAATCACCGGGAATGGCCACCGCCTTGCGGCCTTCTTTTCTGATTAGCTCAATTACCTCGCGTGCATCCGGCTCTTCGGTTGGATAGTAGTTGATTACCACATCAGCACCTTCACGCGCATAAGCAATAGCAGCTGCTCGGCCCATACCGGAGTCGCCGCCGGTAATCAAAGCCTTCCTGCCGGCCAAGCGGCCCGAACCTTTATAGCTGGTCTCGCCGCAATCAGGCACCGGGTCCATTTTACTTTGCAGGCCCGGCCAGGGCTGCGGCTGACTTTTAAACGGAGGCTTTGGATATTTCTCTTTCGGATCGACCAAGGCCGGTCCAACAGGTTGCAGTTTCTCGTTCGCAGATGCCGCCAACACCGGTGATACGGCTGCGGCAGCAAGGGTGGTGCCCAGTCCGGCTATCACCTGGCGCCGAGTGAGTTTACGATTGTCATTCATGGTAGGTGTTATTTTGACTAATAACTAAATCCCGCCTTAATAGGTTTCAGGCATTTTACCTTTTAGTATAGATACTTTCCTTTTTTAAAAGATTATAAAAGAAATAATTAAACTGATTATTCTTTATAGCTCTAACCCTGCCCCTCCTGCTTACGTATAAATTAAAGGCGACTACAAAATCTCTCCAAAATGTTCGTGTAACTCGCACACATTAACCTGTGAATTTTTTACATCGTGATACATTCTTTACTATTTAAAATAACCTGCTTTTTACTAATCGTTTTTACCTTGAAAGCCAGTGCCTATCAGGTGCAAAATGATACTTTTAAAAAAGATGTGATCGACACTGTAAAAAAAGATTTGTTTACCGTACCTGATACCGTGCAGTACTTACACAGCAAACCAGCATCATTGGTGCCGCCTGCAGTATTGGTAGCCTATGGAGTAGCGTCATTTTATGCGCACCCACTGCGCCATTTCGACCGGTATATTTACACCAGTACCCAGAACCGCACGTTTGTCACCAAAACCAACGTTGAGAATTATATACAGTACGCACCTGTGGTGTTGACTTATGGCCTCAACCTGGTAGGTGTACACGGTAAAAACACATTTGTGGATCGTACGCTCACCCTTGCTCTTGCGGGTGGTATGCTGGAGTTAACTACCTTTACTATAAAACACGCCACGCACCGTTTACGGCCAAACGGCGCAGATCGCTATTCATTTCCGTCGGGCCATACCAGTAACGCATTCCTCGAAGCGGAATTTATGTCGCAGGAACTAAGCGGTAACTCTGTATTTTACGGTATTGCCGGCTATGCTTTTGCTACCGCCACAGGAACTTTTCGCATTTATCATCACGACCATTGGTTCAGTGACGTAGTTGCCGGGGCGGGTTTTGGCATATTGGCTACAAAAGGAGCTTACCTGCTTTATCCCTACATCCGCAATTCGCTGTTCAAAGGCAAAAAAGCTGAAGATCACAACAGTGATGTGCCTAAGGAATTGAAAAAGCAATCAAACCGAAGTGCGCTGCTGCTGCCTACTTACCAACAGGGCACCTTCGGACTGCAATTCAGTACGGAGTTATAATCGGTTTTACATTGGTATATTGTTGAACAACTGCCCATTTCTTACAACGGCTGCAGCGCTTATTTTTTGGCCACCCGGTAAAGTTTACCACCATCAGTAACCGCATATAGGGCGCCGTCTTTACCTACCGTCAGCGCGCGAAAGCGTTCGCCCTGATCGGCCAGCAGGCGTTCCTCGCCGGTCACTTTATTGTCTTTAACCACCAGCCTGCATATATGGGTAGCACTCAAAGAACCTAAAAACAAGTTTCCTTTCCATTCCGGGATTACATCGCTGTTATAAAAAGTAATTCCTGAAGGAGATATTACAGGGTCCCAATAATAAATAGGCTGCTCCATAC
>CAXTCH010000418.1:0-3241 GCA_964241945.1 uncultured Mucilaginibacter sp. | reverse complement strand
GTGTCAAAGTGGTCATGTGCGCGAAGGTAATTTGGTTAACAGCTAAAAATTTTCTTATCAACGCAAATCTTTCATTCGTTTTTTTTCCTTGATTTTCAGGCTGTTCTGAATTTAAATTCATTATTTGGAATTTTTTATTTTTTAATTCCAATTTTGGAATTAGCTTTGCTTAACAAGATTAACAAAGTAAACATAATTAAAACGGCTGAAAAATCCCTAAAACCGGTGAAATGTTAACAACGCCCGATTACGTCCGCATCAATCCCGCGATTACTTCCGGGGCCACCGAAGTGTACCAGCACGATAAGCAATTATTCTTTATCAATAATGGTAAGCGTGGCACTTGGGCTGAAATGCCACCCGAGCTCCTGGCCATTTTCAGCCGGCAATTAGTGCAGGACACCCCTACCCGGCACCACTTGCAGCGATGGGCCAAAGAACAACCCATTGATATTTTGAAGCAATACGTGCAGTGCAATTTTGGTGGCTACGACGGTGAACCGGACGTTGATGAGAACGGCAGCCTACAGATTTGCGAGTATCACAACTGCGGCAGCCGTGGCCATTGCCGGTATGAAGGTAAAGTTTGCCGCTCACTCACGGTCGCCCATGGCATACTCACTAAAGCCGAACTTCAAATACTGAGCTTAGCACACCAACCAAACAAGCTGATCGCCGACCGGCTCTTCGTCAGCATCGAAACGGTGAACTCCCATCTCAAAAGCCTGACCCGCAAAACAGGCTACAGTCGTCCGGGCCTTGTCCAGTTTGCCATCATCAAAGGAATCAATTCATAATGCAACTCGACATCATGTATCAGATCGAAGAAAACGTACCGCTCCCCGAGGAGAAAGCACCTGGCGTATTGGAAACCTTGGAGAATCTGGCGGTAGGGCAAAGTGTGTCCATTCCCATCGGCCGCAGCCGATCGTTCTCCAGCACCATCAGCGAGAACTACCATGCCACCGGCACTAAAAAGTTTACCGTAAGAACCAAAGGTCAGCCCCAGGGAACCGCCCGGGTATGGAGAAAAGCATAAAATACGATGAACCCGCTTGACCTGCTGAACCCCGATATCCGTGCACTGCTTTTGGCAGAAGCCAAAGCACAGTTATTGGCGGAAGGTCAGATACCCGCATTCGAGCCGAAGCCAAAAAAGCTAACGCCGGCGCAGGAAAAGCGGCTTCGGGTGCAGGCTATGGTGAGACGTTGGCAGAGAAAGGATTTTGAAGTAGCCCTAAAAACGAACGCGGCCGAGATAGCCGACATACAAAAAGAGATGCCCGGATGGCTTCCTACAGCCCCGGGCACTCACAAATGAAATATGAAATCTTAAAACCATACAAATGAACGGAAAAACTAAAACCATTGCAACAGTAAATCAATCGCTTGACTCGATTTTTAAAGCCAGCTCAACGCCAACGGCCTCCGGGTTTCGTCTGGAGCTTCTTTATCCGCACCAAAAGCATCCGATAATAGCGGAGGTAGGCAGCGAAGCCGAGTGCGTGCGCCTGATTTATTTCCGTACCCGAAGTTACATTATTGAAAAGCTGAGTGCTTGGCTACGGCAGCGCATGTATACTGCGCAGCAGTTTGACGAGCGGAAGATTACAGAGGGCGCCGCAAAGCTGCTGATTTTCTTAGTACGCTATTCCGGAACGAGCATGTTTAAGCTTTGCCATACGGTGCACCTGCACAAGGCAGATCTGCAGGCGCTGGCGCCTCATGAATGGTCACGATTCTATAATCAATATCAACAGGTAATCGTGCCGATCATACGGTACTGTGAAAACTTCAATTCAACATTTAATGAGGCTTAATTTATGGATGAGAAAAACATTGTCCTGGCGGTCAGAAAAGCAATTAAAGGAGTGAGGGTTAGCAAAAAAAAACGCTTTGTTTTTCTGAAAAATGCAAAGTCGGTAGAGCTATCACAAGATACCCACGAACTATTAAAGACACTGAGCCTGACATACGGCTATCGGGTATGGACGCAGTTGGAATTATTTAATGGATAAATCAACATACTAGGGAAGAAGTGCTTGAACGCATCGTCCGGCTTGATAAAGCCGCCGGAGATTTGAATCTAGTTATCCAGTATGCCACTGAGCAGATCAGCAGGGAGTTTTTGGAATGGGTTTTTGGCTGGTGGTACATTCTTCCGCTTATTGAAAAATATCGGAATTACCAAGTTAAGGAATTGCAGACAATGCGATGTCTGCTATTGGAGGAACGGCAATTTATGATTGACCGCTACTACTATGTATACTAAGTAGCCGGGACAGCTACTAACGCCCGCGGGAGCGCATCCGGTACCCTGGCAGGGTGGATAGCATTGTTTTTCAATATTGTGATAAGGTTTAGGTTGCAATGTTATCAGGTGGAGTTTACGCCGGTTCGAGTCCGGTCCCTGCCGCCATACGCCTTAACGGCGTAGTGAAAGTCAATTCATAAAAGTATAACCAACAATGAGAGCGGCTAGTTATTTCCTACTTCATTTGTTCCCGTTGCCCAGGGCGCCGGATCAGCCATAGGTCATCTAAATGAGGTGGCCTACATAAGGCTGCGGCCGGACGTCAGGTAACTGACCTCGCTACCTGCCCTAAGCTTCATGCTGACGGACGGGCAGACCTTGCACATCGTTTTCAAAACGGTCACTGTGCGTAGGTTACGTCCCGGCTATACCTGAATTTTCGGACCCGACCATCAAATGGGTGAGTGGAATAGCTATGGTCAAACCAAATAGGTGTTGCCCACGGCAGGACTACGCCCTGATGCGGACAAACGGGTGCAACTGGTATCAATTTTTACCAGCATGGATAGGCTTTGCCCAAACAATAGGCAGCGAAAATATCCATTGGACTTTTTACAATATAAGCATATCAACTAAACGATGCCAAAACCACGAATACGCACCATCAAACCTGACTTCTGGGATGATAGCAAAATAGCCAGGATCAGCCGCGATGCGCGGCTCATCTTTATCGGGCTATGGAATTTTGCCGATGACGTCGGTGTAGTTAAGGCTGATGCCTGGTGGCTGCGATCGCAATTCTTTCCTTACGAACACATCCAGATGCCGCAATTCAAAGGATGGTTAAATGAGCTATTGAAACAGGAATTTATACGTCTATTCTCCTACAGAAATGAGGAATTCTACTATCTGTCCAACTTTAATAAGCATCAGAAAATCAACCGGCCGAATTTTAAGGAACTACATGTGGGGAAGGCGGAATTGGAG
>CAXTCH010000417.1:0-3265 GCA_964241945.1 uncultured Mucilaginibacter sp. | reverse complement strand
CTGGAACGTGCAGTAGTAAACCTGCTGAAAAACCTGCCCGGCAACCGCGTACTGATTGACCATTTTCTGGACCGTGCTGCCGAAGCTGAATCGGATTCAATTTGCGACGGCGAAGACGTGCATATTATTGGCATGATGGAGCACATTGAGCCGGCGGGCATCCACTCCGGCGATTCGTATGCCGTGCTGCCGCCATTCGATTTACCCGAAACCGTAATTCAGCAAATGGATGAATACTCCAGGAAGCTGGCCAAAGCGCTCAATGTGCGCGGCTTGCTGAATATCCAGTTTGCCATTAAAAACGACAAGGTATTTGTGATCGAAGCCAATCCGCGTGCTTCACGTACCGTGCCGTTTATTGCCAAGGCATATGATGTGCCTTACATCAACATTGCCGCCAAAATTATGTTGGGCACCCATAAACTGAAAGACTTTACCATTGAGCGCAAGTTGCAGGGCTACGCCATTAAAGAGCCGGTCTTCTCTTTCGACAAGTTCCCGGAAGTCAACAAGGAGTTGGGTCCTGAAATGAAATCCACCGGCGAGGCCATCCGCTTCATCCCGGATTTACAGGATCCTTACTTCAGGCACCTGTACAAAGAGAAATCAATGTATTTGAGCAAATAAGACAAGAAAGCCTCCTGATTTCAGGAGGCTTTCTTGTCTTATTTTATTCTTCTAATTGATTGACTGTCTTTCCATCTTTCGTTTTCCAGTGATCTCTTCCATTGATGTTATATCCTAGTATTACTGCTCCAGCTGCTGAGGGGCTAGTGAATTCATAATCCAATATAAACTTACCTTTAACCAAATCTATAACTCCTTGATCATTGAGAGTTTGTCTCAATAAGTTATAGTTTCCGCTTAATGCAGGTTTTGCGGCCTTTGCAATTTCACTTCCAGCTTTTACAACTAAGCCTTTAGCTGTTAAAAATCCGTCTGCTTTTAACCCACTAGCGCTTAAATGTAACGATTGAAGTTTTATCCCTAAATTACTTATCTTAATTTGTTCAAAGAAAGAGAAGCCTAACACTGGCATCATTAATTTTAAAAAGTCAAAGTACATTTCCATCTCAGCGATACTTGCTTCAGGTAATTTAGGCTTAGTTGCATTGGTATTTTCTAATTGTACACGTTTATTCTGCTTCAACTCATCCTGTAATCTAAACTCTAAATAGCGGACATGTCCTTTGGTCAAATTATCATCTTTACTTGAAAAGATAACAGCTTGCTCCCAAAAATCCTTTTTTAAATCTCTATCGTGTTCACTTAGTCTTACATCTAATCCTTCGCTCTCACCCACATATACTCTCCATGTATCTATCTCATTGGGATTTTGTCCTATTAAGAAATAAATACCTGGCCTTCTAAATTCATCTCTTGTAGTCCTAGCAACTGTTAATAAATTTCTTGGAAATTTAAGAGCTTGACCTGTCCAGTTAGAAATGTACGATGCTACTATACCATCAGGGTTTCCTTGAATAAGGTACTGTGTAATTGTTAATGCTTTAATTTCCACTTTGAAATTGTTGAAGACAAGTAAATATAAAGAATTAGTAACTTTGTTTCAGTAGAGCCCGCTGCAAGCATCCCTACTTGAGTATCAAGTTGCATACTAATATACAAACTTTACTATTTTAGGCCATTGTCTGTTGATCCTAACTCACAAACGCCTATGAAGAAATATACCTTTTTAATATTTGCCCTGCTCTTATCAATTATCCGGTTTGCACAGGCACAAACGCCCTCCTATAAAATATATGCCATCAGGTTTGCCGCATCGGGTTATCCTTTTACTGTGGCCGACTGGGCGGAGGGCGGCCCGAGAAACGAGCCGGTGAAAATTAACTTTATGGTTTGGCTGATTAAGGGCAGCAACGGTAAAAATATATTACTGGACACCGGGTTTTTAAATGATATTGAAGATGCCGCTGATTTTAAGGTTACCAACTATACCCGCCCCGATTCCGCATTGATGAAATTAGGTATACGTCCGGCCGATATTACCGACATTATCCTCAGTCACCCGCATTGGGATCATATCGATGGCATCAGCCTGTTCCCGAATGCTCATGTATGGATACAAAAGGAAGATTTTAATGGCTTTGTGGGTACCACCTGGCAAAAGGGCGTGGGCAGCGGCGGCTTTGCCAAACGGGACGTACGCGAGCTGGTTAATTTAAATCTGGAAGGTAAAGTAACTTTGGTGGACGGCGACGATAAGGAAATTTTACCCGGCATCAAGGTATACACCGGCTCCCGGCATACCTTTAACTCGCAATATGTGCTGGTGAATACCGGCAATAAGAAGGTTATTCTTGCTTCGGATAATATCTGGGTATACTACAGCCTCGAACACTTGGTACCACCCTCATCCGGCGGCACACTGGACCCCAAAGGCTATGTAGCCGCCATGAAACGGATGAAAACCTTAGCCACCGGCGATAAATACATCATTCCCGGGCACGATGCAAAGGTGTTTACGCTGTTTCCCCGCGTGGCAGACGGCATAGCGGAGATTAAATAGCGGCTCAGTTCGCCCTCGCAAATGATAAGCAAAATGCATGCGGCGGTGTTACAGGCACTGACACCTTTTTGTCAGTGTTGCATGGTGTTGCGTAGTGTTGCATGGTGTTGCGTAGTGTTGCATACTGTTGCGGGTGTTGCATGCGTTGTATGTGTTGCGTGCAACACCCGCAACAGATATTCTGCCTTACCCGATTGCTGCTCTTTATCAGCTTACTTTTATCCAATTATGCACAGTTGTAAAATAGAATAAACGGTATTTCCGGTCTGCAATTCATAGTTTAGCGGTAAATCGCTATTTTAGGGGAAATCTACTTATACCACTTTCATTATGTCCCCGCGTTTACGCTTTGCTATAAGTTTCTTACTATTTGGGGCGGGTACGTGCTTTGTGTCTGCCGCCAATGCACAAGGTATTACACCGGCTCAATTAGAGGCACTGGTTACCCGTGCGCAGCAAACGTTTAAAGTGCCCGGCATAGCGGTAGCTATTGTGAAAGACGGCAAAGTAGTAGTTGCCAAAGGCTACGGCTTGCGCAACGTCAAAGCCAAAACGCCGGTAGATGCCAATACACTATTTGGTATTGCCTCCAACAGCAAAGCTTTTACCAGTGCCGCGCTGGGTATACTGGTAGATGAGGGCAAACTTAAATGGGATGACAAGGTAATTGACTACCTGCCCGAGTTCAGGCTGGCCGACCCCTACCTCACTTCCGAGTTCACCATCCGAGATTTGCTC
>CAXTCH010000416.1:2095-3280 GCA_964241945.1 uncultured Mucilaginibacter sp. | reverse complement strand
GCCCAAGAATATAAACCCCGTTAAAAAGCTGAGGGTACATAATAACCGGCCATAACTGGCCTTTAACATAATGGGTTGCATAGGTATAATTGGTTTATACATATAAATGTAGGAAATACAATTATTAATTAAAGTGATGCACTTAAATTGTTACTTAATTTTATATGTAAAATCGAAAAGCTTCCAATTTGATATATAAATGATATTACGCTTAACATTTTGCTATAATAACCGGGCAAAAAATTATACTTTTGCGGCGTGAATTCAGCCTTTTGTTTTTTCAATTGCACTGATATGATTCACGGCGCTTCAATCAAGGCCGACCGGCTTTTTGTTTTTCCTTATAAATTTTTACGAAATGACCACTAACTACACCAAATTACCGGCTGTATTGCTGCTGGCCGACGGTACCGTTTTTCATGGTAAAGCCGCCGGCAAAATAGGCACTACTACCGGCGAGATTTGCTTCAACACCGGCATGACCGGCTATCAGGAAGTGTTTACTGACCCTTCTTACTACGGGCAGATTATGGTAACTACCAATGCGCACATTGGTAATTATGGTATTGCCGACAATGAGAGCGAATCGGGGCAGATTCAGATTTCAGGTCTGGTGTGTAAAAATTATAATATCGCTTATAGCCGCAAGCAGGCCGATGAGTCGATCCAGGGCTACTTTCAGGAGCAGAATATCGTGTGTATTTCGGATATTGACACCCGCCAGCTGGTGCGCCATATCCGTGATAAAGGCGCCATGAACGCCATTATTTCTTCGGAGATTTTAGACATTGATGAGCTGAAAGAAAAGCTGGCAACGGTACCTTCTATGGATGGTCTGGAACTTTCCTCGGTGGTTTCAACATCCGAGACTTATACTTTTGGTAAAGAAGATGCGCCTTACCGCGTAGCAGTGCTGGATTTAGGGGTAAAGAAAAACATCCTGCGCAATTTTGATGACCGTGATGTGTTTGCTAAGGTGTATCCGGCTAAAACTACGTTCGAGGAAATGGAGAAAGATTTTGCACCCGACGGTTACTTTATTTCCAATGGCCCCGGCCGTAACCAGATAATAGAATTATAGAAAAAATTATAAAAATATTTTTGACAAATAAAAAACAGTTATAAAATTTACAGTCTAAATTTTATTAGAAACCATGGCACCAAAATCTGATAAAACACCAAAAG
>CAXTCH010000416.1:0-2085 GCA_964241945.1 uncultured Mucilaginibacter sp. | reverse complement strand
CGATCCTTCGGCGATGCCATATGCCGTAGAGACCGTGAAAGATATACTGGAAGCTGATAAACCGATGTTCGGTATTTGCTTAGGTCACCAGTTGCTGGCGCTGGCTAATGATATCCCTACCAAAAAAATGTTTACCGGTCACCGTGGATTGAACCACCCGGTGAAAAATGTATTGAAAGATCATTGCGAAGTAACTTCACAGAATCACGGCTTTGGTGTAGTACCGGAGGCGGTGCGTGCTTCTGAAAAAGTGGAAATTACGCACGTTAACCTGAACGACCAGTCGATTGAAGGAATACGTGTAAAAGATAAAAAGGCATTCTCGGTACAGTATCACCCCGAGTCCTCCCCCGGGCCGCACGATAGCCGGTATTTGTTCGATGATTTCATTGAACTGATGAAGAAATAAAACAAAAGCGGGGTAGAGGTTTCTATCCCGCTTTTGTTTTAAGGGTGCTTGTCTGAATCAGGGTTTATAGAACTGTAAAATTAACAGGATGCAAACGTGTTTAATAAGCAGAGAATCGTATAAACCCCTTAATGCTGTAAACTCCAATTCAGATGCTCAACTTCCTATATTTTTCCGCTGTTGTCCCAAATACTATATACAAGTGCCTGCAATTTTCAACACCTCAGTTAGGGAGCGACTTTCACAGTCTGCATTTTAGGTCGCTAACGTTGTTTTAACACAGCCTTAATGCAAGTGTAAAACAGAAGACGATAACGGTATAGCCCGGGCGCTAAAAATTAAACTATTGTTTAAATAATCTTTCCACTTTTTTCCACAATGTGCATTAACTGCCTGAAAAAGAACAAGTGAAAGTGTGGATAACTTTTTTGCTAAAAATTTTACCAACCGGAATGTTAATAACTATTCCCGGCGGGTGGAAAACTCCAAGATTTCAGACTGGCATCCGGCTGAACTATTGATGTACATTTGTTACATAAGTTCTTTTCAACAGGTTAAAATCATCAGCTAACACTGATGCGTACAAGGAAAAGCCTTCTTGCAGGAGGCTGGTGCAGAGGGGATAAAAATCATCTAAAACAGGTTGCGTTCACCCATGATGCTTAACTCGAAATTAAGCTAATGGCTTGTCGGCCAGTAAATTATAGAGAGCAGACATAAAATATTGAATATAAAAGGTAAGGCGTTATGAATCAGGAAGAAGAAGTATTACTAAAAGAAAACAAAGACAGGTTTGTCATCCTGCCTATTAACTACCCGGCAATCTGGGAAATGTACAAAAAGCATGAGGCCAGCTTTTGGACAGCTGAAGAAATTGACCTGTCGGACGACCAGAAGCACTGGGATAGCATGAATGACGGTGAGCGCCATTTCGTATCGCACGTGCTGGCGTTCTTTGCAGCCAGCGATGGTATTGTAAACGAAAATCTGGCCGTAAACTTTATGAGCGAAGTACAGGTGCCCGAAGCCCGCTGCTTCTACGGCTTCCAGATCATGATGGAAAACATTCACTCTGAAACTTACGCGTTATTGATAGACACTTACATCAAAGACGCGGCAGAAAAAGATCGCCTGTTTCATGCCATTGACACCGTGCCTTGTGTAAAGAAAAAGGCCGAGTGGGCCCTGCGCTGGATTGATAACGGCTCTTTTGCCGAGCGCCTGGTAGCTTTTGCTGCGGTTGAGGGTATCTTCTTTTCGGGCAGCTTCTGCTCCATCTTCTGGCTCAAAAAACGCGGCCTGATGCCGGGACTTACCTTTAGCAACGAGTTGATTTCGCGAGATGAAGGCCTGCATTGTGAATTTGCCTGTCTGTTATATAAAATGTTAAAAAACAGATTGTCAAAGGAACATGTAACCGGAATTATCACCAATGCCGTAGAAATTGAAAAAGAATTTGTGAACGATGCCTTACCGGTAAACCTGATTGGCATGAACGCCAAACTCATGAGCCAGTACATTGAATTTGTAGCCGACCGCTGGCTGGTGGAACTGGGGTATGACAAATATTACAATGCCACTAATCCGTTCGACTTTATGGAAATGATTTCGCTGCAGGGTAAAACCAACTTCTTTGAAAAACGCGTAGGCGATTATCAAAAGAGCGGCGTATTAAA
>CAXTCH010000415.1:0-3291 GCA_964241945.1 uncultured Mucilaginibacter sp. | reverse complement strand
GTAAAACCACCCGAAGCGCCGCCCAGCGCCTTACCTAAGGTACCGGTAATAATATCAATGCGACCCATTACCTGGTGATGTTCATGGGTGCCCCGGCCGGTTTTGCCCATAAAGCCCGAGCAATGGCTTTCGTCAATCATCACCAGTGCTTTGTACTGATCGGCCAGGTCGCAAATTTTATCTAACTGGGCAATTGTACCGTCCATAGAGAAAGCGCCGTCGGTGACGATAATACGGTGACGCAAATTCTGAGTGGCTTTCAGTTTTTCTTCCAGGTCGGCCATGTCATCATGCTTATAACGGTGGCGCTGCGCTTTGCACAACCGTATACCGTCGATAATGGAAGCATGGTTCAACTCGTCAGAAATGATAGCATCCTGCTCATTAAACAGGGGTTCAAATACCCCGCCGTTGGCATCAAAGGCAGCTGCATATAAAATGGTATCTTCGGTGCCTAAAAAATCCGACAGGTTCTTCTCCAGTTCTTTGTGTATATCCTGGGTGCCGCAAATAAAGCGCACGGATGACAGGCCATAACCATGGGTATCAATGGCTTCTTTAGCTGCTTCGATTACTTGTGGGTTGGAAGAAAGGCCCAGGTAATTGTTGGCACAGAAGTTAATTACTTCCTGTCCGCCCTGCACTTCAATGTCGGCGCCCTGCGGCGAAATAATTACCCGTTCCCTTTTATAAAGTCCGGCTTGGTCTATATCCGCAAGTTCCTGCTGTAAAACAGGCTTTAAGGTATCATACATAACATTATCATTTAGGGTGCAAAAATAAGCAATAAGCAGCACTTCGCCGACTTGTTAGGTTTTCGTTACATTAATTGTATCAAGCAAAAACATTTTAGGGGTATTAAACCTATATATAATATTCATATGTCAAAATATTTACTGCTACTTGTCATCACTTTCTTAAGTGTTCACGCTTTTGCGCAGCAATATGTGCTGTCGGGGCGTATTGCCGATCGTCAAAATAAACCGGTATCTTTTGCTTCTGTATACATACGGAACAGTACCTATGGTACTTCAGCAAATGAAGAGGGGCTTTACCAGCTGAAATTACAGCCTGGTACCTATGATGTAATTTTTCGTTACGTAAATTATGTTGAAAAAATTGAGCGTATAACCATTTCCGGCAGGGATGTAAAACGCGATGTAACGCTGCAACAGGAATCATTTCAATTGCAGCCGGTTACCATCGAGGGGGATACCACTAATCCGGGCACCCGTATTATCCGGCAGGTAATAGCCAAACGGAAATATTATTTAAACCAGGTAGATCAATACTCATGTGTGGTTTACGTTAAAGGTGTGCAGCGATTGGTCGGCGCGCCTCCCGCATTGAAAAGGCTTGCCAAGAAGAAAATTGTGCGCCGGTTTACCCGTCCGTTGCGGATTGATACCAACGGCCGCGGCATTTTATACCAGTCGGAAACGTTATCGCAATTCAATTTTGGCCAGCCGGGTAAGGTGAAGGAAATTGTGCTGTCTTCGAAGGTAGCCGGGCAAAACAACACCTTCAGTTATAACCGGGCAGCAGATTTGGATGTTAATTTTTATCAAAACTACTTTTTGGTAAATGGCGTGAGTGCCAAAGCCTTTATTTCACCGGTGGCCGATCAGGCACTGAACCATTACCGTTACCGGCTGGTGGGTACTTCGGTAGAGAACGGCCGTACCATTTACAAAATACTGGTAATGCCTATTTATGAGCACGATGCAGCCTACCGTGGTTTTGTATACATTTTAAAAGATGAATGGCGCTTATATAGTGTAGATTTATACTTAACCAAGCAAGCCAATGTAAATTTCATCGATACCTTAAACATGACACAGCAATATGTACCTGTACGCGATTCGGTTTGGATGCCGGTATCTATGCAGTACACATTTAACGGTGATGCTTTAGGGATTAAATTTAAAGGATATTACCTGGCTGTATTTAACAATTATAACCTGAGTCCGGCATTCCCGCGCAAATACTTCAACGGTGAAGTTTTACGGGTTGATACCAACGCCAATGAGAAAAGCAACCGTTACTGGACTTATACCCGCCCTGTACCTTTAACGCCGCTTGAAACGCGGGATTATCGGTATAAAGACAGCATTGCTGCCATACGCTCTGCACCTGCCTTTTTAGATTCCCTGGAGCGGGCGCGTAACAAATTCAATCCGCTGTATTACGCGGTAGTGGGTTATCAAAATTATCAGCGCGATAGTCGTACCTCTATTTATGTATATCCTATTTATCAAACCATATTTTACAATACGGTACAAGGCTGGGGCATCAATCCTCGAATTACGTATACCAAGGGGTTTGATAACGGGCAATACGTTAGTATAACCCCCTCGGTGCGGTACGGTTTTTCCGACCACCGGTTTGATGCCAATATCAGCGGCAGCTATAATTACGACCCTGAACACAAAGGTTTCTGGTTTGCCCGCTTTGGCAGTGATGTACTTGACCTGAGCAATGCCACTACCCGAAGCCTGGCCTTTAATACAGTGAGCAGTTTAATTTATGGAAACAACTATGTTAAATATTACCGTTCGCAGTTTGGATTGGTAGGCTGGCAGCGCGAAATTTCCAACGGTATAGTTTGGTACGTAGGTTTATCATATGCCAACCGCGAGCAACTGTATAATACATCATATAATCACATATTTACCAACGGCCACCGGTATACGGCCAACAGTTCTTTGGGGGTAGATTCAACGTATAGCGAAAGGCAGATATTCCCTAAAAATCAGGCGTTTACTTTTAAAACTTCGTTAAATATCACCTTTGATCAGCAGTATGAAACCCGCCCCGACGGTAAAGTATACGAACCGTCAAAGCTGCCAGTGTTGCAGATTACTTACCGGAAAGGGATCAATAATGTATTGGGTTCTGATGTAAATTATGATTTTGCTTCCATTACAGCCTATCAGGACCGGCTGAATTTTGGCCAGTGGGGATACTCGGCTTATAAAGTTACGCTGGGCAGTTTCTTCAATAATCAGTCGTTGTACTACATGGATTATAATCACTTTCTGGGCAATCAGGGTACCACCTTTAACCCGGATATTGGTAATTTCCACTTCCTGCCGTTTTATGCCTATAGCGCTAATCATACCTTTCTGGAAGCGCACTATGAGCACAACTTTGCAGGTTATTTGTTAGGGCAGGTTCCTTACCTCCGAAGAGCCAAATTGCAGGAAATCATAGGGGTAAACTACCTGAACGAAAACAATTCGCCTATCAGCGCCGATCCGTACTTTCAGGGGAATAATGTGCATAACTATT
>CAXTCH010000414.1:0-3323 GCA_964241945.1 uncultured Mucilaginibacter sp. | reverse complement strand
CCGCAAACTGTTCGTTCTTGATATTTTCTTTCGCCGGGGTAGCTATTTGGGTGCTTTCCTGCAGGGTAGGGGCAGCCTGCTGCTTTTTGTTTTGCAGTTTTTGTATTTGCCGTTCAATTACCTCATCATCTAATTTTTCAAATAATAAAGAGGATGCGTTCAATTGATGCCCGTTGCTGAAATTTAACTCTTCGCTGAAGGGCACAGGTGTAGCCGGCCAGTTCAGCATATCAAATATTTTTTGCGAAGTAGCAGGCAAAAAGGGTTGCAGCGCAGTAGCCAGGTGACCGATCAATACCAGGCAGTTATGCAAGGCAGCTTTAGCTTCTTCAGGCTGGGTTTTAATGGTTTTCCAGGGTTCCTTTTCGGTAAGATACCGGTTACCCAAGCGGGCAATTTCCATAGCCGTTTGCTGCGCCTGTCTGAATTTGTAACTTTCAAAGCTTTGTTCCAGCTCATCATACAGGCGGCCCACCTCGGCCGGTAAAGCAGGGTCGGTAAAGCTGATAAGATCGGTACCGGCCTCTACTTTGCCGCCATAAAACTTGTGCATCAGTATCATTACCCGGTTCACAAAGTTGCCCAAAATGGCTACCAGTTCGTTATTTACCCGTGCCTGGTAATCTTTCCAGGTAAATTCGCTGTCGCTGGTTTCGGGCGAAATGGCGGTGAGGTAATAACGCAGTTCATCAATCCGTGTCGGAAAGTCCTCCAGGTATTCGTGCATTTCAATGCTCCAGCCCCGGCTGGTCGACATTTTGTCACCCTCCAGGTTCATAAACTCATTGGCGGGTACGTTTTCAGGCAAAATAAATTCGCCATGCGTTTTAAGCATTACGGGGAATACAATGCAATGGAAAACGATATTATCCTTACCGATAAAGTGCACCAGTTTAGTGTCTTTATCTTTCCAGTAAGGCTCCCAATCACGGTTATTATCAATACCCCATTGGCGGGTAGCCGATATATAGCCGATAGGCGCATCAAACCAAACGTACAGCACCTTGCCATCGGCACCTTCCACCGGTACTTTTATGCCCCAGTCCAAATCGCGGGTTACGGCGCGGGGGTGCAGGCCGCCGTCAATCCAGCTTTTACACTGGCCGTATACGTTGGTTTTCCAGTCGCCGGCATGGCCTTCCAGTATCCATTCTTTCAGCCAGCCTTCATATTTATCTAAGGGTAAATACCAATGTTTGGTAGGACGACGTACGGGTTTGTTACCGCTCAGGGTGGAACGCGGCTCAATCAGTTCTTCGGGGCTTAACGAAGTACCGCAGCGCTCGCACTGGTCGCCATACGCATTCTCGTTGCCGCAATTGGGGCAGGTGCCCACAATGTAACGGTCGGCCAGGAACACACCAGCCTGCTCGTCAAAATACTGTTCAGATACCTGTTCGGTAAAAATACCTTTATCATTCAGGTTGGTAAAAAACTCCTGCGCGGTTTGGTGATGAATAGGGGCGCTGGTGCGGTGATAAATATCAAACGAGATATTTAATTTATCGAAGCAGTATTTAATCAGTTCGTGATACTTGTCAATAATGGCCTGCGGCGTTGTGCCTTCCTTCATGGCCTGGTTGGCAATGGCGGTGCCATGCTCATCCGAGCCGCATACAAACACCACATCGCGCTGCTTAAGGCGAAGGTAGCGGGCGTATAAGTCGGCAGGAATATAAGCGCCGGCCAGGTGACCGATATGTTTAGGGCCATTGGCATAAGGTAAGGCCGCAGTAATGGTATATCGTTTATATTTTTGAGCTTCCAATGGAGAAATTACATTTTTGTAGTTTGCAAAGATAATTCAAATATGAGCATAACGCCCCCCTATCTAAAAAAAGGCGACAAGGTAGCCATTACCTGCCCCGCCAAAAAGCTGCCCAAGCCTATGGACGATGCCGTGCAGCTGCTGCAAAGCTGGGGACTGGAGGTGATATTGGGTGATACCGTTACAGCCTCCTGGCACCAGTTTGCGGGCGACGATGAACTGAGGGCGGCCGATATGCAGCGTTTTGTAAACGACGACAGCATTGAAGCCGTTTTTGCTGCCCGCGGCGGGTATGGCACCGTTCGTATGATTGACCGGGTAGATTTCAGCCGCCTCACTACCCATTCCAAATGGTTCATTGGTTTTAGCGACATTACGGTGCTGCATGCGCATTTACAAGCTCATTATCATATGGAAACCTTACACGGACAAATGCCCGTCAGCATCACCGAAGGCTCAGTAAAATCATTAGAAACTTTGCGGAAAGCGCTGTTTGGCGAGGCGGTGACCTATGCATTTCCTGCCCATCCCTTAAACCGCAGGGGTGAGGCCAAAGGCAGGGTAACGGGCGGCAATCTGGCGATATTATTGTCAGTGCTGGGTTCTGTTTCTGATTCGGATTACGACGGTAAAATATTGTTTATTGAAGACGTAGGAGAGTACTTGTATGCGGTAGACCGTATGTTGCGCACATTGAAGCGGGCAGGTAAACTATCAAAGCTGGCAGGGTTGATGGTGGGCGGATTTACGGAGTTAAAGGATAACGACATTCCCTTCGGGCAAACGGTGCCTCAAATGGTAATGGAACTGGTACAAGAATACAGTTACCCCGTATGCTTCAATTTTCCTGCCGGGCATATTTCTGATAATCAGGCGTTGATTTTTGGCCGGACTTTAGTTTTAAACGTGGGTAAAGAGCTGGTTACCGGAAGCTATCAATAAAAGCAGCAGTTATAAATCTTCGGCAACAAAAAGATAATCAGCCGTAAAAATTAATTTAACAAAGCCGTCGGTTTGTACCTGATAACTGCCGTTGTTCAGCCGTGCTAAATTGGTGCACTGCAAATCATCAGGCGGATTATTGAGGTGGAGCGTAGTTCGGGCAGTCTTCCACTTTTCAAAGCCCGATGGCACTGCATATATTTTTTGCTGTTGATGATAAATGACAATATTGATTTGAAGAATGAAAGGCAGATATAATTCTGGTGTTACATCGTCCGTAATCAAATTCACTGCCGGGTACCCCTCATTTATTAGTTGTTGAAGTGCGTTGCCAAGCCATTTATCAGGCGCCGATGTTATTTTAAGTGTGGCAGCAGGCAAGCCGGCAGGTGCAGGGCCCTCTGTTAACAGCCAGTCGATGTGAATATCCGCCATCAGTAATTGTTCGGCAACCCCTGCGGTGGCAATTACCGTCGGGCTCCACTCCAATAGTTGCCCTAACCATTCCGGGTCAAAGTTTTGCAGACTGAGGATGAAGAGCGCCGGTTCCTGCTTTTCGCGTACAATATGGTGTGATGACATAGTTTCCAATCTACTTAAATGCCTGTACCCT
>CAXTCH010000413.1:0-3324 GCA_964241945.1 uncultured Mucilaginibacter sp. | reverse complement strand
AGTCAAGCAACACCGCCCTGTTCAATCAAGCAGGGCGTTGTTGTATTTAACATTTTTGCTATTGCGGCGCAAACTATCGGCACTTATCTTTACTTACTCATTATCACCATCGGCTATGAAGAAGTTACTCCTCCTGGCGCTCATCTCAACTGCGGCCTGTCAGCTTAAGGCGCAATTTTTATTAAACCCAAAAGATAACTCCGGTTTATCACCCAATTATTTGAAATTGGACACCAGTTTAAAGGTGGGCATTGTTAAAACACCCTTATGGAAAAATCTAGTTGCTCCGCAGATGAATTCCATACCGTTTAATGACATAAAAGGCGTACAAGTTGACCATCACCCCGTTTTTTACAGCCGTATGCCTATAGCCGTGTTGCCCAACACCGACCGCATGCCCATTGCCGGAAGAAAATTTGCCGAAACGGACCCCATGCCGATAAAGCATATCAATACTACTTTATTGAATGACCGGGTTAAAGGCGTTAGTTTGAATATGCCGGATATGGGTAAGTAAGGCAATTACCCATCCTCAAAAATCCTTATTCAGTAATTTTTCCAGTTCGGCAAAGCTGATATCCATTTTTACTTTGCCTTGCTTGGCATAGGAGATTTCACCGGTTTCTTCGGAGACAATCAGGGCCGTGGCATCGTTATTTTCGGTGGCCCCGATGCCGGCCCGGTGGCGCAGGCCAAATTGCGGCGGCAGGTCGGTATTATCGGTAAGCGGCAAAATGCAGCTGGCCGACTTGATTTTATTACCGGATATCACCACCGCTCCGTCATGCAGCGGACTGTTTTTCTGAAAGATGCTCTCCAGCAAGCGTTTGGATATCCGGGCTTCTACCACCTCGCAACTGTTCTGATAAATTTGCTCATCATAATCCTTTACAAATACCATCAGCGCGCCGGTACGGGTTTGCTTCATGCTTTTGCAGGCATCAATAATCGGCTTAATGCGGGCGTAATTGTTTTTTTCGGTTTCGGTTTTACCCAGCAGATAACGCCACCAGGCCCGGTTACGCTGCAATGAGGCATTGCGCCCTACCAGCAGCAAAAACCGACGTATCTCTTGCTGAAACACCACAATAATGGCAATGATACCCACATTTACAAAGTTACCTAGTATATAGGTAAGCAGTTCCATATGCAGGGCCTTAACAATAAAGTAAAGCAGGATAACCAGCGCCAGCCCGATAAAAATACTTACGGCAATCGTTCCTTTAATAAGGTTGTACAACTGGTAAATCAGGATGGCTACCAATACAATATCCAACAGTTCAAACCAGTTAAAATCCAGAAAACTAAAGTCAAGGCCGTGCATAGAAACGAAATTAGCCAAATTTAACGGAAACACTTGTCTGCTTTATGTCAGTAACCATTTCGCTGCTTGGAGTAACTGAAACAAAAACCTGCGGGGTATTGTGTTGTTAGAAAAAATAGTAACTCAAAGTAAAACTCCACTTACCTGTCTATGAAATATTTAAATCAACTTATGCAGTCAGCCGCCGATTCAACGTCGGGCTGTAACCGGCGCGAATTTTTGGGCACGGCCGGCAAGTCCCTGATTGCTGCCACCGTAATCGGCGAGCTGGCTTCAGGAACGGCCGGTGCAGCCCCGCTATCGTCAGCAAACGGCCCCGGTCCGCGCTCCATGGCCGATGCCATTAAGGTAGAAGTGCCCAGTCAGCATGCGCCCAGCGAAGGCCAGCAATCTTCCTTCCCTACCATTCTGCCCAAAAAAGAACGGGTAGGCTATGCCATTGTTGGCCTGGGCGAATTGACTTTAGGGCAAATTATGCCGGCGTTCGGTTCCTGCAAAAACTCCAAACCGGTGGCCTTGGTAAGCGGTCATCCCGACAAGGCGCAGAAAGTGGCTGCCCAGTATGACATTGACCCTAAAAATATTTATACGTACCAAAACTTCGACGACATTAAAAACAACCCGGAGATTGATGCCGTGTATATTGTGCTGCCCAATGCCATGCACGAGGAGTTTGTGATCCGGGCGGCCAAGGCCGGTAAGCATGTGCTGTGCGAAAAGCCGATGACCGTATCCTCCAAATCGGCCGAAAAGATGATTGCCGCCTGCAAGGCAGCCGGTAAAAAGCTGATGGTGGCTTACCGTATTCAGTACGAACCCAATAACCGCCAGATGATGCAATTTACCCGTCAGCAAAAATTCGGTAAGGTAAAAGTAATTACTTCCACCAATGTGCAGAACATTGGCGACCCGAAACAGTGGCGGTTACATAAAGATTTGTCGGGCGGCGGTTCCTTACCCGATATTGGTTTGTACGACATCAACACCAACCGCTTTTTACTGGGTGAAGAACCTTACATGGTAACCGCCAGCACTTTCAGCACCCCTAACGACCCGCGCTTTAAAGAAGTGGAAGAAGCGGTGATGTTCCAGATGTATTTTCCGAGTGGCGCTATTGCCAATAATACCTGCAGTTACGGTGCCCACAACTCCAAGCACTATCGCTGCTATGCCGACAACGGCGGCTGGTTCGGTATGGACCCTGCCTTTGATTATAAAGGACTGATGCCGGAAGCTTCACAAGCAATGGGCAAAGTAGAAAGCAAGATGCAGCCAAAACTACAGGAGCAAAACCAGTTTGCATTGGAAATTGATCATTTTTCGGAATGCGTGATTGAGAACAAAGAGCCTTATACCCCGGGCGAGGAAGGATTGCAGGATCAGAAAATTATGGAGGCCATTTATGAAGCGGCCCGTACCAACAAACCGGTACATTTGGAAATGATTACTACAATGGATACCTTTAGAAGAACGCCGCCAAATGAAAATGCATAAAGCGGCTTAATGGCAATCAGTAGGTCGAGAGTTCGATCCTCTCCTTGGCTGAACTCATGCGTCATTATAAAACTCTTTGATAAACAAGTTAATCATATCATAATTGCAGGGCATGCTGGTCATGCCCTGCCTGTTTTACCTTCTGTCCTCACACATGTATAAAAAGTTGCTTATTTTTTTATTTTCTATTCTTACTCTTTCATCTTTCAGCCAAGAACGTTGGAATCTCAATACCAATCAGGACGGTATTAAAGTATATACCCGCTCGGTTGCCAACTCGAAATTTAAGGCCATACGGGTGGAATGCGAACTGAATGCCTCACCTTCGCAATTGGTAGCGGCGTTATTGGATGTGGGCACCTGCACCGAATGGGTGTATCATACCAAATCCTGCCGGTTATTGAAACAGGTGTCGCCTTCAGAACTCTACTATTACTCGGAAGTGAGCGTGCCCTGGCCAGCCGATAACCGCGATTTTGTGGCGCATGTGCAGTTCAGCCAGAACC
>CAXTCH010000412.1:0-3335 GCA_964241945.1 uncultured Mucilaginibacter sp. | reverse complement strand
CTGCATGACGATGAAATGCCAATGGTTGCCGGTTTATACATTAATCGCCTCAACAAAGGCATAAAGTTGGAAGCCGACCCCACGGTCATATATGCCACCGGCGATTTTACTATCAAAAGGGTATTAAACAAATATCTGGTTAATCCCTCCCTGTATAATACCTATCAGCATACCGGTCTGCCTCCAGGCCCTATCATGATGCCCTCGGTTAATGCCATCAACTCCGTGTTGAATTATAAGCATCATGATTATTTGTTTATGTGCGCTAAAGAAGATTTTTCGGGTTATCACAACTTCGCCAGCACCCATGCCGAACACCTGATCAATGCGCGCCGTTTTCAGCAGGCGTTAAACGAACGCGGAATTAAAAGATAATGTTTGAGCATACCACCAAAATCCGCGTGAGGTACGCTGAAACCGACCAAATGGGATACGTGTATTATGGTAATTACGGCGCCTACTATGAGGTAGGCCGGGTGGAAATGCTGCGCAGCTTGGGTATGACTTACAAAGGTATGGAGGCCTCCGGCATCATGATGCCGGTGCTGGAAATGAAATGTAAATATTTAAAACCGGCGCGCTACGATGAAGAAGTTAGCGTAAAAGTTATTATGGAAAAAATGCCGGGGGTACGCATTCATTTCAAATACGAGTTGTATAACGAAAGCCATGAGCTGATCAATATAGGTGAAACTCTTCTGGTGTTTGTTAATATGCAAACTAACCGGCCCTGCCTGCCACCGCAAGACTTTTCTGACCGATTGAAGCCTTTCTTTACTTAACTTTACCTGAATGAAATGGCTGCACCGCGTTTTATCTCAATTCAGAAGCTACCGGTATTTTGTAGAGTGGACCAAGACGGTGTACCTGCCCGGTTTCAGGCCGTTGCCGTTGCATACCGTAGCCACTTTCTTTTTCCGGGAGATACAGCAGGAATCGCTGGCCAATAAGGCTTCATCACTGGCTTATAGTTTTATGCTGGCTTTGTTTCCGGCAGCAATCTTTTTATTCACGCTTATTCCCTACATTCCAATTTCCCGCTTCCAGGACAATTTGCTTCGCTTAATTGCGGTAGTAATGCCTAATACCACTTTCATAGCTTTAAAAGGTACACTATTAGATATTGTCAAACACCAAAATGGAAAACTGTTATCTTTTGGTTTTGCGTCAGCCTTATACTTTGCGGCTAATGGTGTGTACAAATTGATGCAGGCATTCAACAAATCTTCGCTTACTTTTGAAACCCGCAATTGGTTGAAACGCAGGTATGTGTCGTTACTGCTGACGGTGTTAATCAGCATAGCCTTTTTTTTGGCGATATCCCTGATGATTGCCGGGCAGCGGGTGATACTGTTTTTTCAATCCAAAGTATTTTCGCATGAGCATTTTTGGCTAACCTTAATTGCATTTTCGAGGTGGATTGTAGTGATTGCCATATTTTTCACCACTGTGTCTATTTTGTACCGTTATGGTCCTGCCCATAAAAGGCGTTGGAAATTTTCGAGCCCTGGTTCTATCCTGGCAACCACCTTGGCTGTTTTAACGTCGTTAGGTTTTACCTTTTACATCAATCACTTTGCCTCCTACAACAAAATTTATGGTTCCATAGGTACCCTGATTGTAATGATGCTTTGGTTGTATATCAATTCATTTATCATCCTCATTGGCTTTGAATTGAATGCCAGTATCGACCTCTCGAAGCAAAGTGTCCGGGTAGAACAACCCAAATTCAATGCTTTTAAAAGCAAGATAAATGCATAAACCACTTTAAATGAGCATTTTATAAATTAATTAATCTTTTTTGAAAAAATTTAAATTCAAATTTGTCAAATCAACCGGGATTTGTACTTTTGTCCCCGGAGAGATGGCAGAGTGGTCGATTGCGGCGGTCTTGAAAACCGTTGACTGTTAAAGGTCCGGGGGTTCGAATCCCTCTCTCTCCGCATAATTACCTTCCTATTAGCAGCAAGTCTTAATTTCCTTAAAGATGTGCTTGATCAGAAGTTTTAAAGTAACAATTATCTGTTCAGGCACTTGCCCTGCTTATTTAGGCTATCCATAAATTTATCCGCTTCGATCGCATTGATGTCTCAAAACACCTCTTTACCAAATTCTAACTGGACAGGTGCAGCCACTGCAACAACTGATGTGAATCTTAATCTCATTTAGAGGCTTAGAAATTATCGTGTTGAATAATAATCTAAGATAAAATCTTATTACACATGAGATTTATGAACAATATATCTTCATCAACCTGCCCTTACCTGTTCCCAACACATTAAATCTAAAAGAAATTAGAATTTTTTCCTCGAACAAATTTTAACCATAGAATAAAAAAATAGCCTTTTTGAAAGATGGTGTCATATATTGATAAATATTTTCCCCATCTCTTGCAGTATTTCCACACAGGCAAATCTCAACTTTTTAAGTTTATTAACTCCATATTAATCCGTTATAACCTTAGCAAAATAAATAGCGTAATAAGGAACATATTTCTCATTTATAACGAAATATAAGCAACTGGACCCCTTATTGCATAAGCGCTAACAACTATTGATTATAAAAATTCTATATGGATAAACTTTTACTCTTCAACCATTTAAAAAGAGCATTAATCTTGGCAGGCGTATCGGTCCTTTTGGGTTCCTGTGCCAAGAATTCGTCAGATGTAGTGATAAAACCATCGAGTACCAGTATAACGACTATCAACCCGACGGTAACCTCGACAGCAGTGGTATATCATAATGCTGATACTGTAATATTTCAAGGTGGCAAGGAAGGATATAAATATTACCGTATACCAGCAGTAGTAACCACTTCTAAAGGTACCTTATTAGCTTTTGCAGAAGGTCGTAAAAATGGACAAGATGACACTGGTGATATTGACATTGTAATGAAGCGTTCAACTGACGGCGGCCAAACATGGAGCCCTCTAATGGTGGTTTGGGATATGGGTGCCAATTCCTGTGGGAACCCTGCACCTATTGTGGATCAGATTACAGGTGAAGTGAGTTTAATTATGTGTTTTGGCATAGGAACCGATACACAAACTGGTGTAGTCACTGGAAACGGTACACCCCGACGCATATTTTATAGCAAATCAAAAGATGACGGTTTAACGTGGCAACTGCCAAATGAAATCAGCAGTACTACAACGACTAAATCAGGTGTATACGTAGCCAGTGGTCCTGGTCACGGCATTCAATTAACGCAAGGAGAACATGTCGGCCGGTTGGTCGTTCCAGTTAATTATGAGAACTTAAAGAAAGCTGGTATGTCATTAACAGCATCTGTATATACCTTTTAGTCAGATGGTCACGGGGGCATTTGGCAAA
>CAXTCH010000411.1:0-3339 GCA_964241945.1 uncultured Mucilaginibacter sp. | reverse complement strand
GTATTAGTACCCACCACCATCCTGGCCGCGCAACATTATAAAACCTTTTCCGACCGCTTAAAAGGTTTTCCCTGCAACATTGACTACATCAATCGCTTTAAATCCAGCAAGCAGATTAAAGATACGCTGGCTAAGCTGGCGGATGGTAAAGTAGACATCATCATCGGTACCCACCGCCTGGTAAGCAAGGATGTAAAGTTTAAGGATTTGGGCCTGATGATTATAGACGAGGAGCAAAAGTTCGGCGTATCCACCAAAGAAAAGCTGAAACAAATGCGCGCCAATGTTGATACCATGACGCTGACCGCCACGCCTATTCCGCGCACGCTGCATTTTTCGCTGATGGGTGCACGCGACTTATCCATCATTTCCACCCCGCCGCCCAACCGGCAGCCGGTGGTAACCGAACTGCATGTATTCAATGATAAGCTGATTAAGGAAGCCGTTGAATTTGAGATTGACCGCGGCGGCCAGATCTTCTTTATCCATAACCGGGTAGCCGATTTAGCGCAATTGGGCGGCATGATTCATAAGCTGGTGCCGAAGGCCCGCATTGGCATTGCCCATGGTCAGCTGGAGGGTGATGATTTGGAGGATGTGATGCTGAAGTTTGTAAGCGGCGAATACGATGTATTGGTGGCTACCACCATCATTGAGGCGGGTTTAGACATTCCGAACGCCAATACTATCATTATCAATCATGCCCACATGTTTGGTTTGAGTGATTTGCACCAGATGCGGGGCCGTGTAGGGCGCAGCAATAAAAAAGCTTTCTGCTATCTGTTGAGCCCGCCGTTATCCACCCTGACACCCGAGGCTCGCAAGCGGCTGAGCGCTATAGAAGAATTCAGCGACTTAGGCAGCGGCTTTAATGTGGCCATGCGCGATTTGGATATCCGCGGAAGCGGTAACTTATTGGGTGCCGAGCAAAGCGGCTTTATTGCCGAAATCGGTTTTGAGATGTACCATAAGATTTTGGACGAAGCCATTCAGGAATTAAAAGATGATGAGTTTAAGGACCTTTTTGAGGATGAAAAGCCTCGTCCTTTTATTTCTTTCACGCAGATTGACACGGATCTGGAAATTCTGATCCCCGATGAATATGTAACCAGCCTCACCGAGCGCTATAACCTGTATACGGAACTGACCAAGCTGGACAACGAAACTGAACTGCAGGCCTTTGAGCAACAGTTAGTCGACCGCTTTGGCCCTATCCCGCCGCAGGTGAATGATTTGCTGAATACTATCCGCCTGCAATGGTTGGGCAAGCAAATCGGCTTCGAAAAGATATCCCTTAAAAAGCAGGTACTACGCGGTTACTTCATCAGCAACCAAAGTTCGCCTTATTTTGAAACTGAGGCCTTTAAGGACGTACTGCGCTTTGTGCAAACCTACCCGCGCCGGGCTAATTTGAAAGAAGTGAAAAATACGCTGCGCATCAGCTTAGATGGCGTACAAACGATTGAGCAGGCAGTAGAGTTGTTAAGCGAGATGGCAGGGGTAGCAGTGTAGATTAAATCACCGTTTAGTATATTTGTATAAAACGATTGTTACTATGTTGCAGACAACAAAAGGTTATTATGAAAATGGCCAGATTATTTTGGAAGAGGCCGCACCGGTGCAAAAGAAAACAGAAGTGATGATTACTTTTCTTGATGATGCAGAAATACCTAAACGAATTAAAGGAAAACCAAGGGCTTTGAAAGGTAAGATTTCAATACCCGATGATTTCAATGAATCATTAGACGATCTTAAGGATTACATGTAGTATGCAAGCTCGTTATCTTTTAGATACGCTATTGCTTAATATGGTTTCAGGAAAATAATCCTAAGCTGCCGGAACATATTATTCAAATCATAACAAGTTCAGATACGATTATCTATTTCGGTCAAATAAGTTTATTTGAAATTGCAATCAAACAGAAAATCGGAAAAGTTACCTTTATTTAACGAATCTGTAACCAAAATTTCAAACCAGGCGCTTATGGACGGTTTTGATTTGGTGCATCTTCAAAACATCCACTTACAAAGATATTCGGAATTATCATTAATCGAAAGCCATCGCGATCCCTTCGACCGGCTGTTAATTGCTACGGCTATAAAAGAGAATGCTATTATTTTGACTGCCGACGAAAAATTTAAGTATTATACTGACCTGATATCGGTCATTTGGTAATAATAAACAAACTAACTACTCACCAATCGGTAAATTGCATTCAAGTTCCTTCCCAGCTCCTTATAATCCAGTCCATAACCTACCACAAACTCATTTTCTATCTCAAAGCCGATATAGGTAAGTTCTTCAATAGAGATTTCCAAAGCTTCGGGTTTTAGCAGCAGGGAACATACCCGTACCGAAGCCGGCCCATACGTTTTAATTTTGTTAACCAGGTAGTTGAGCGTATTACCGGTGTCAATGATATCTTCTACAATAATTACATCGCGGCCGGTAATGTTGATGTGCAGTTCTACGTCCTCGCGGATGTTGCGGCTGGTAGAAAGTCCGCCGTAGTAAGAAGCCAGTTTGGTGAAGGTCATCTCACAGGGAATGGTAATTTGCTTCATCAAATCAGCAATAAACATAAAGCTGCCATTGAGCACACCGATAAATACGGGCGTATGATTGGCATATTCGGCGCTGATTTGACGACCCAACACGGCTATGCGCTTTTGTATGCTCTCGGCGTCAATAAAAGGCGCAAATTCAAGGTCAGCTATCTTCATGCTTACAAAAGTAGCAAATCGCGGTTCATGGGTATGCGTTAAATAAGCGTATCTTTGTAATATTAATGACAGATTACCAAGTTTTTACTCTACCCAACGGTATTCGGCTACTGTTTAAATATGCTGCTTCGCCGGTTACTCACTGTTGCTTCATGATTAATGCCGGCGCCCGCGATGAACCTGCACAGCAAGACGGGCTGGCGCACTTTATTGAGCACCTGCTGTTCAAAGAAACTACCCGCCGCAGTACCAATCAGATTTTAAACCACCTGGAACTGGTAGGCGCCGATTTAAATGCCTACACCACCAAAGAATATACCTGTATTCATGCCTCGCTGCTCAACCCGCATCTGGAACGTGCAGCCGATTTGTTCGAGGATATTATCTTCCACTCCACTTTTCCGGATGCTGAATTAGATAAAGAGCGCAGTGTAATTATAGATGAAATTGCATCTTACGAAGACCAGCCAGAGGAAGCCATTCAGGATGATTTTGAGGGTTTGCTGTATAAAAATCATCCGCTAGGCAACAAAATCCTGGGTACCGAAGCATCGGGAAACCGACTTAAGCGCGAAAAGATGAGACATTTCATCGAACAGAATTACAATACCCACG
>CAXTCH010000410.1:0-3347 GCA_964241945.1 uncultured Mucilaginibacter sp. | reverse complement strand
AAAAACAATGGCAAAACTAAATTTCGGCGGTACTGAAGAAAACGTAGTCACCCGCGAAGAGTTCCCTTTAAGCAAGGCACAGGAAGTTTTAAAAAATGAAACCGTAGCCGTAATTGGTTATGGCGTACAAGGCCCCGGCCAGGCGCTGAACCAGAAAGACAATGGCATTAACGTGATTGTAGGTCAGCGTAAAAACTCAAAAACCTGGGATAAGGCGGTAAGCGACGGCTTTGTACCCGGCGAAACCCTGTTTGAAATTGAAGAAGCGCTGGAAAAAGGAACCATCATTTGCTACCTGCTCAGTGATGCCGCCCAGATTGAGCTTTGGCCAACCGTTCAAAAACACTTAACTGCTGGCAAAGCCCTGTATTTTTCGCACGGTTTTGGTATTACCTTTAATGAGCAAACCGGCATCGTTCCACCTAAAGATGTGGACGTATTTCTGGTAGCGCCTAAAGGTTCAGGTACTTCACTGCGCCGTATGTTCCTGCAGGGCCGTGGCTTAAATTCAAGCTTCGCTATCTTCCAGGATGCCACCGGTAAAGCCTGGGATCGGGTGATTGCCTTGGGGATTGCTGTAGGCAGCGGTTACCTGTTCGAAACCGATTTCAAGAAAGAAGTATTCAGCGATTTAACCGGCGAACGCGGTACCCTGATGGGCTGTATCCAAGGCATTTTTGCCGCTCAGTACGATGTATTGCGCAGCAAAGGCCATACGCCGTCTGAAGCCTTCAATGAAACCGTTGAGGAGTTAACCCAATCTTTAATGCCCTTAGTGGCCGAAAATGGTATGGACTGGATGTATGCCAACTGCTCTACCACCGCACAGCGCGGCGCGTTAGACTGGTGGAAGAAGTTCCGTGATGCCACCAAACCGGTATTCGAAGAACTGTATGAAAGCGTAGCCACCGGCAAAGAATCACAGCGTTCCATCGATTCCAACAGTCAGCCAGACTATCGCGAAAAGCTGAACGAAGAATTAAAAGACCTGCGCGAAAGCGAGTTATGGCAAGCCGGCAAAACCGTAAGAAGTTTACGCCCGGAAAATCAGACCGTGGAAGCGTAAGGCCCCCTAACCTCCTAAAGGAGGAACAGGAAGCATTGCATTAATGTAATTTAATATAAAATTAAAATTTCAAACCCTCCCCTGAAGGGGAGGGTTGGGAGGGGCTAATGGGACATACATTATTTGATAAAGTTTGGGACGCCCACGTGGTGAGCAGCAAAGAAGGCTTCCCGGACATTTTATACATTGATACGCATTTTATCCATGAGGTAACCAGTCCGCAGGCATTTGATGGTTTGCGTAGTCGCGGCTTACCCGTTTTCCGTCCGAAGCAAACCGTAGCTACGGCCGACCATAACGTACCCACCTGGGAGCAGCACCTGCCCATTAAAGAAGAGCTATCGCGTTACCAGGTAGATACGCTGACTAAAAACTGCGCGGAATTTGGCATTGAGCTATTCGGCTTAGGCCACCCTTACCAGGGCATTGTGCACGTGATAGGTCCGGAACTGGGTATCACCCGTCCCGGCTGCACGTATGTATGCGGCGACAGTCATACCTCTACCCACGGCGCCTTTGGTTCTATTGCCTTCGGTATCGGCACTTCGCAGGTGGAGCAGGTAATGGCTACCCAGTGCTTACTGCAATCGCGCCCCAAGCGGATGAAAATTGAGGTGAACGGACAGTTGCACAAAGGCGTAGGCGCCAAGGACATCATTCTGTACATCATTTCTAAAATATCGGCTGCCGGCGGCACCGGGTATTTTGTAGAATATGCCGGCGATACCATTCGCTCACTGAGCATGGAAGGCCGCATGACCATTTGCAACATGAGCATCGAAATGGGCGCCCGCGGTGGCTTGATTGCTCCCGACCAGACCACTATCAACTATGTAAAAGGCCGCGAGTTTGCACCTAAGGGCGACGAATGGGATAAAGCAGTTGCTTACTGGCAAACGCTGTATTCAGATGCTGACGCTGAGTTTGACAAAGAATTATACTTTGATGCGGCTGATATTGAGCCGATGATCACTTATGGCACCAACCCGGGCATGGGTATCGGCATCACCCAGCATGTGCCGGAAACCGGTTCATTTGATTTCAAAGAGCAGGAGTCCTACCAAAAAGCGCTCAGTTACATGGGCCTGCATGATGACGAGCAGTTATTAGGCAAACCTATTGACTATGTGTTTATCGGCAGCTGCACCAACTCGCGCATTGAAGACCTGCGCCTGGTGGCCAACTTTGTAAAAGGCAAGCACAAGGCCGACAATGTGACCGTTTGGGTAGTTCCCGGCTCCAAGCAGGTACAGCTACAGGCCATTGAAGAAGGGCTGGATAAAGTATTTGAAGCGGCTGGATTCCCCTTGCGTGAACCAGGTTGCAGCGCTTGCCTGGGGATGAACGAGGATAAAATCCCGGCAGGTAAATATTGTATCTCTACCTCTAACCGCAACTTTGAAGGCCGCCAGGGTCCGAACTCACGCACCTTCCTGGCCAGTCCGCTTAGTGCGGCGGCGGCGGCGATTGCAGGGAAGGTTGTGGATATAAGAGAGGAATTGGCTGAAACAGAAATGGCACACTAAGAAAAGATCATGGCAACCAAAATATTTAAACATATACAAACTTCGGTAGTACCATTGCCAATTGAGAATATCGATACCGACCAGATTATTCCGGCGCGGTTTCTGAAGGCCACTACCCGCGATGGCTTTGGCAATAACCTGTTCCGCGACTGGCGCTTTGATGTGGATGATAATCCGAAAGAAGATTTCGTGTTGAACAACCCAACCTATTCCGGTAAAATCTTGGTGGCCGGTAAAAACTTCGGCTGCGGCAGCAGTCGCGAGCATGCGGCCTGGGCCATTTCTGATTTTGGCTTTGATGCGGTAGTGAGCAGTTTTTTTGCGGATATTTTTAAAGGCAATGCACTCAACAACGGCTTACTGCCGGTACAGGTAAGCGATGAATTTCTGAAGAAGATATTCGATACTGTTTACACCGATCATCACGCTGAAGTAGAAATCGACCTGGAAAACCAGTTCATCCGCATTGCAGCTACCGGCGAGCAGGAAAGCTTCGAGATTAATCCTTATAAAAAAGCCTGTTTAACTAACGGGTATGATGACATCGACTACATCCTGAGCAACAAGGAACTGGTAGAAGAATTTGAGAAAAGCCCCCTTCGCCCCCTAAAGGGGGAACTTTACGGAGGGTAATAACTAAATAATAAATTTTTAAACTTTAATTCCCCCTTTAGGGGGTTAGGGGGCATGCAAAAACACATATTAGTAATACCAGGTGATGGCATCGGTCCCGAGGTAACCACCTGGGGTAAAGC
>CAXTCH010000409.1:0-3368 GCA_964241945.1 uncultured Mucilaginibacter sp. | reverse complement strand
AACCGTGGCGCTGGGGCCCGGAGAACGAGGCAATCATCAAAAAAGATATTGAGCACCGGTATAGGTTGCTGCCTTACATCTACTCCAGCTTTTACCAGTCGCACAGCAACGGTCTGCCCGTAAGCCGTACGCTGGCCATTGACTATACACAGGATGAACAAGTGTTTAAAACCGATTTCCAAAACGAGTTCCTTTTTGGTGACGCCCTGCTTGTAGCACCAGCCATCAGCACGGAAACCTCGGCGCAGGTTTACTTGCCGGCCGGAAAATGGTATCGCTACAGCACCGGCGAAACTTACGAAGGCAGCAGGGATTACCGGGTAGAAGCGCCGCTTACCGACCTCCCCGTATTCGTAAAAGCCGGTGGCATCATACCTATGCAAAGCGTTATACAAAACACCAAAGAGCAAGGCGATGGCATTTTAGAGCTGCATATCTGGAACGGACCCGAAGACAATGATTTTATGTACTATGAAGATGACGGCCGCACTTATGATTACCAGCAAGGCGCTTACTATAAAAGGGCCATTAGTTTCCGGCCTGCTGAGAGGCAGATTGTGTTGGGTGAAGTTGAAGGCGCTTTTGTGTCTAAATATCAGCAAGTGAAACTGGTTTTATATAGTTTTAGCGGTGTTAACGGCATTAGAATTAATGATGATACCATAACACCTACCGGCAATAGTGACACATCCGTTGTATTCAATAATAACAGCCAAGCGATGGTTATTGCTTATTAAAGCTATTGTACTTAATTTTATACCATTTCATTAACCTACAAAATTTTGCTAAAGCCAAAACCTGAAGGCGGCTACACCGTGAATGTACCTGCGTTACCGGGATGTGTTACTTATGGCGAAGATCTGAAGGAAGCCATGGCTAACGCTAAGGAAGCGATAGAACTATATATTGAAAGTTTGAAAGCCCATGATGAAGAGATACCATCAGATATTGATGTGTTAGAATATAACCTTTAGCTTACTGCATGAACAAAAAGAGTTATACTCAGATGAAATAATTAACCTGCTTGAAAAAGCGGGTTTTATTTTGGATAGAGTAAAGGAAAGTCATCACATCCACTTTCATCCTGAAAGCAGAAAGAGAGCCATTGTACCGCATCCTAAAAAAGATTTACCCTTTGGTACAGCGCGCAGTATCTTAAAGCAAGCTGGCATTGAGTGATCAACTATGTTAATTAATGCCTGCCCGCTCTGAACAAGCGATAGGTTACTCGTTATTTTGCTAAAATTTAAGGCAACATTTTTATATATTCGCCATAAACCTAAGCATCATGAAAACTTTTGCCTTACTTCTCCTCGTGTGGTTGCCTTTGCTGGCATTGGCCGATGACATTACCGAATACAAAGCTTCGAACGGAATTACTTATCACATCGGAGATACGCTTAAGCTGGGAAAAGGTACGGGCGGTAACGGAAACTTCATGTCATTACGGGTAGGTGGCTTTAACGCCTTTATGGTGCTTAGTCATAGCCATAGTGGAAATAATGACGAGCGCCTGGGCGTAGATAAAAGCTACAACCATACTACCGCAAAAATAAAGCGGATAAAAAAAGAATCGGTACACGGTACAGACAGATACTACTTTGTGGTAACCTTTCCGCATAGTCCGGGTTCATATAACCTATATATAGACGAAGCCATAGAGAATTGCGAGGTAGCGCAATGTAATAACACAAATGCAATGACCAGGCAGACGCCCGACAAGTATGACGAGCTTAAAAAGCTGAAAGAGCTACTGGATAATGGCACACTTACTAAGGAAGAGTTTGAGGCGCAAAAAAAGAAACTGCTGGAGCAATAGGTTATACAACAAAAATTATTACAACAAAACGCCCCGCTTACTTTAGGTAAGCGGGGCGTTTGCTATGTATTGAAGTCTAATTATTTTACTTCTTCAAAATCTACATCAGTTACGCTGTCGGCGTTGCTGTTGCCCTGGGCCTGACCGCCTGCATGGCCATCATTGCCTGGCTGACCGCCTTGCTGTGCATCGGCAGTAGCTTTGTACATTTCTTCTGAGGCTGCAGACCAGGCATTGTTCAGCTCGGTTTGCGCAGCTTCGATACCATTGAAATCTTTGGCAGAGTATGCTGTTTTCAGCTTAGCCAGGCTATCTTCAATCGGCGCTTTTTTGTCCGCAGAAATCTTATCGCCATACTCCTTTAACTGCTTCTCGGTTGAGAAGATCAAAGCGTCGGCTGAGTTCAGTTTATCTACTTCTTCTTTCGCCTTTTTGTCGGCATCAGCATTGGCTTCAGCTTCCTGTTTCATCTTTTGAATATCAGCATCGCTTAAGCCTGATGAAGCTTCAATGCGGATTTTTTGCTCTTTACCGGTAGCCTTATCTTTAGCCGATACATTCAGGATACCGTTGGCATCAATATCAAAAGTTACTTCGATTTGAGGTACGCCGCGCGGAGCTGGCGGAATGCCATCTAAATGGAAACGACCTATGGTACGGTTTTGCGCAGCCATTGGGCGCTCTCCCTGTAAAATGTGAATCTCAACCGATGGCTGACTATCCGAAGCCGTAGAAAACGTCTCCGATTTTTTACTTGGGATGGTAGTGTTCGACTCAATCAGTTTGGTCATTACACCGCCCATAGTTTCAATACCTAATGAAAGCGGAGTTACATCTAACAATAACACGTCTTTCACTTCGCCGGTTAACACACCACCTTGAATTGCAGCGCCGATGGCTACTACCTCATCAGGATTTACACCTTTTGATGGTGATTTGCCAAAGAACTTTTGTACAGCTTCCTGAACTGCAGGGATACGGGTCGAACCACCTACCAGAATAATTTCGTCGATATCTGAAGTGCTGTAACCGGCATTTTTTAATGCAGAGCGGCAAGGCTCAATAGTACGTTTAATCAAGCTATCGGCCAGTTGCTCAAATTTAGCACGGGTTAAAGTTTTTACCAGGTGCTTAGGCATACCATCAACTGCAGTTACATAAGGCAGGTTGATTTCTGACTGAGTAGTGCTTGACAACTCAATTTTAGCTTTTTCAGCAGCTTCTTTTAAGCGTTGCAAAGCCATAGGATCCTTGCGCAGGTCGATGCCTTCTTCGCTTTTAAACTCGTCGGCCAACCAGTCGATAATCACCTGGTCAAAGTCATCACCACCTAAGTGGGTATCACCGTCGGTTGATTTTACTTCGAACACACCGTCACCCAATTCCAGTACAGATACGTCATGGGTACCGCCACCGCAGTCAAACACCACAATTTTCATGTCCTTATGGGCTTTATCCAAGCCATAAGCCAGGGCAGCAGCAGTAGGTTCGTTAATGATACGGCGTACCTTTAAACCAGCAATTTCCCCGGCTTCTTTAGTAGCCTGGC
>CAXTCH010000408.1:0-3391 GCA_964241945.1 uncultured Mucilaginibacter sp. | reverse complement strand
GTTCAGGATGTCGATCTGCTTTTTACCCATCGCCTTACGCAATACGTCGGCATCGCCTTTACTAAAGCCGGCCAGTTTTTGCGATAAAAGCATCACTTGTTCCTGGTATACAGTAATACCGTAACTCTCGCTCAGGTATTCCTCCATTTCGGGCAAGTCATAGGTTATCGGCTCCAGGCCATGCTTACGCTTAATAAAGTTAGGAATGTATTCCAGCGGTCCCGGCCGGTATAGCGCGTTCATGGCAATCAAATCCTCAAACTTATCGGGCTTCAGGTCTCGCAGGTACATTTGCATACCATCGCTTTCAAACTGAAACGTACCGTTGGTATCACCGCGCTGGTAAAGCTCATAAGTAGCCTGGTCATCCAGCGGAATATAATCAATATCGATTTCTACACCGTGATTTTGCTTAATGAGCGCCAGGGCATTCTTAATAATAGTAAGGGTTTTTAACCCCAGAAAGTCCATCTTAATTACACCGGCATCCTCAATTACACGGCCATCAAACTGGGTCACCAACAGGTCCGAGTCCTTAGCCGTAGCTACCGGAACGATATTGGTTAAGTCATCCGGCGCAATGATGATACCGGCTGCGTGTACTCCTGTATTACGTACTGAGCCTTCCAGTTTTTCAGCTTCACGCAATACCGTAGCCCGCAGGTCGTTGCCATTTTTAATGGCCTGCAACTCGGGCACCTGTTCAATAGCCGTTTTTAAGTTGATGCCCAGCGTTTCGGGCACCAGCTTTTTCATCATGTTCACCTCGGATAACGGCATATCCAGCACCCGGCCTACGTCCTGAATACTGGTACGGGCGGCCATCGAGCCGTAGGTTACAATCTGCGCTACCTGGTTTTTACCATATTTATCTACAACGTAATCAATTACCTTTTGTCGGCCCTCGTCGTCAAAATCGGTATCAATATCGGGCATTGATTTACGATCAGGGTTCAGGAAACGTTCGAACAGCAGGTTATATTTAATCGGGTCAATATTCGTAATACCGATACAATAAGCCACCACCGACCCCGCTGCCGAGCCACGGCCGGGACCAATAAATACCCCCATATCGCGCCCGGCCTTAATAAAGTCGGCCACGATAAGGAAATATCCCGCAAAACCCATGGTCTTGATAGTAAACAGCTCAAAATTGATGCGCTCTTCCACCTCGGCGGTCAGCATATCTTTATAGCGATCGTGGGCGCCTTTAAAGGTCATATCCTTTAAATACTCCCACTGGTTCAATACATCGGCTTCCGGCCCGCTGTGAATTTTAAACTCTGCCGGAATCGGAAAGTTAGGCAGCATGATATCGCGTTTCAGCTTCAGCACATCCACCTTATCTACAATCTCATTGGTATTGTCTAACGATTCAGGTACGTCATGAAACAGCTGCGCCATTTCAGCCTGTGTTTTGAAATAAAACTGATCGTTCGGAAAGCCAAAACGATAGCCCTTACCACCTTCTTCATCGGTGGCAATCGGTGTGCTTTGCATATCGCCGGTATTTACACACAGCAAAATATCATGGGCATTGGCATCCGGCTGGTCCACATAATGCGAATCATTGGAGCAAATCATTTTCACATTATGCTTTTTCGAGTACTTCATTAAAGTATTGTTGATGATGGTCTGCTCCGGAATGTCATGCCGCTGCAGCTCGATATAATAATCCTCACCGAATAAGTCCAGCCACCATTTAAATTCCTGCTCTGCTTCGGCCTCGGTCTTTTTCAATATCGCCTGTGGCACCGATGCACCAATGCAGCAGCTGGTTGCAATCAGCCCCTTATGATGTTTTAAAATAAGTTCCTTGTCAATACGGGGCCACTTACTGTACAAGCCCTCCATATAACCATAGGAGCACAGCTTAATAAGATTACGATAGCCCTCTGCATTTTTGGCCAGAAATAACTGGTGGTGGCGAACATCGCGGTTCTCTTTGGTAAACTGCTTTTTGTGGCGGTCTTCCACTACATAAAACTCGCAGCCAACAATGGGTTTCACATTGTGCTTGCTGGCCTCGGCCACAAATTTAAATACACCGAACATGTTGCCATGGTCGGTAATGGCCAGCGCCTTCATGCCGTCGGCGGCTGCCTTTTTATACAGCTTGGAAATGTCGGCAGCCCCGTCTAGCAATGAAAACTGGGTATGTACGTGCAGATGTGAAAAATCGGGCATAACTAATCGCGCTTCTCTTGATGTGGAAAGAATACAAATTTACCAAAAAACAAGGTGGTATAATAGTTGTTGAAAGATTAATTGAACACTCCTGATAGTGCAATGACAGTTAAGCGCCAGCTATTTTTGCATGCTTATTGTACTACTTTCAGGAATAACAATCTTCACCTTTGAAAAATTAATACATTGGAACGATTTGGACGTATAGCCCTTAAAACTATTCTTTGGATTATTGCGAGTGTCATCTTTTTGGTGTTGCTTGTAGTAGTTTTGATACAGGTACCGGCGGTACAAAACTTTGCCAAAGACAAAGCCGTAAATTTTTTACAAGGTAAAATTCATACCAAAGTACAAATCGGGCACATCACCCTCGGCATACCCAAAATGCTGGTATTGGAAGACGTATACTTTGAAGACCAGAAACGCGATACCCTGATTGCCGGTAAAAAACTGGAAGTTGACATTGACATGCTGGGCCTGCTGCACAGTAAAGTACAGATTAATCAGATCAATTTACAAAGTGTAACTGCCAACGTGTACCGCGACAAAGACAGTACCTTTAACTTTGACTACATTATTAAGGCATTTAGCAGCGAGCAAAAGAAACAGCCTAAGCCCGAAGACACAACTTCAACTATGAAGTTTGCGCTCGATAAGGTGGTACTTGATGATATCCATGTGGGTTATAAAGACCTGACCACGGGTAATGATGTAAAATTTTTATTAGGCCATTTTGATACCCGTATCAAGGAGTTTGACCTGGATAAAATGAAATTTACCATTCCGAAAATCAATCTCTCCAATGTAGATGCACGGATTATTCAAACACCGGCCGGTTCCTCCATTGCACAGGCGGCTACTGTAGATACAGCCACCACCCCCCTCAACCTGACGCTAAATTTGGGCACCATCGACGTTTCTAAAATCAAGGTAGACTACCGCAGCAACGAGATGAAGAGCCTGGTGAATTTAGGCCAGTTTACCGTAGAGATGGATAAGCTCGACTTAAAACACCAGAAGGTGGCTATCAAGAGCATTCTGCTGAATGATACCAAAGCTGCATTGGCCTTAGCCAAACCGCAAACGGTAGCCAAAGCAGTAACTAAAACGGTTAAAAAAGTAGATACCCTGGTGTCCAAACCACAGGCTTCCAAAGGCTGGGCAGTGACCTTGGCTAAGCTGCAGTTTAGTAACGACAATATTC
>CAXTCH010000407.1:0-3401 GCA_964241945.1 uncultured Mucilaginibacter sp. | reverse complement strand
TTAAAAGATAAATTCAGTCCAGTCAGATAATCCGTAACCCAAGCTGCCCGGTTTTATACATACCCTATAGTAAATGATTAAGAAAAACCTGTTTTATAACGCCATATTATCGGTAAGCCAATTTATTTTCCCGCTGGTTACCTTTCCCTATTCTTCGCGTATTTTGGGGCCGGGCGGCATTGGCTCTGTTAATTTTATCGACAGCTTTACCCAGTATTTTATCTTATTCGCTGCATTGGGCATTCCCTTATATGGTATCCGCGAAATATCAAAGCAAAAAGGCAATCAGGAGGGGTTAAATAAAGTATTCAGCGAAATATTTCTTATTCATATTGTTTCCGCTATTCTCTTTTCCATCATCTACCTTATTCTTGCGCTTTCTTTACCAACCCTAAGGGGCCACATGAGCCTTGTGGCTGTAGGTATCATCATTATCATATCGGGTGTATTATCCGCCGAATGGATGTTTCAGGGTATGGAGCAGTTTAGCTATATTACGTCGCGCAGCTTAATAGTGCGGTGCCTGTCGGTAGTGTTTCTGTTTGTTTTTTTGCGGCACAACTCCCCTTTTATTTATTATGCCATTATGGGCAGCGGCATTGTGTGCAATGGTTTCATCAATATATTTTATCTGCGAAAACTGGTAACCATACGTTTTACCGACTTAGAGTTAAAAAAACATATCAAACCCCTGTTCATCATACTGGGCTCTAACCTGGCGGTAAGCGTTTATTTATTGATGGACAATGTAATCTTGGGCTTCATGAAAGGTGATAATGCCGTAGGTATTTATGCTACTGCGTTGCGTATTGTGCGTTTACCCTTGGCCTTTATCAGTGCTATCAATTATGTAATCATCCCGCAGGTAAGCCGGGCTTATGATAAGCTGGAATTTGATGAAATTAAGTCGCTGGCCAATAAATCATTTGCTTTTATTTGTGTAATCGGGTTCCCTATTACCATTGGCATGTATGTGGCTTCATCGTTCCTTATCCAGGTGTTTGCCGGCAGTAAATTTGAAAGCTCCGTTATAGCGCTTGAAATTTTGGCGCCATTGGTGTTCATTATCGGTATAGCCAACCTGCTTTGCGTACAGTTGCTTACCCCAATGGGGAAAGAGCGGTATCTGCTTAAAACGTATTTTGTCAGCATGGTTTTTAGTTTGCTGACCAATATATTACTGATCAAATTCTTCTCGTTCATAGGCGCTTCCGTGGGCATGATTTTAACTGAAACCCTATCTACCGCGTTACTTTATTATTACCTGATGAAATCCATCAAAATTTCATTTGATTTGAAAATACTTTCGCAATGTTTAATTGGCTCCCTGCTGTTTTTCGGAATTGCGTACCTGGTCAGGGGAATCATCAGCAATTTTATGGTACGGGAAATTGTAGTGATTGTAACTTGCGCTTTGTTTTATACACTGTTTTTAGCCTTCCTGGTTAAAAACGTTTACATTGATGATCTGAAAAAAACGTTGATGCTTAAATTTTTCCCGGATTCGTCCTGGCAGCCTAAACCTTAATTAACTGCATACGGTTATACAATAATTTACTAAAGCGGTATATTACCTTCTGCCTGTTTACAACAAAGTTCAATTCAGCAACCGAACTTTATTTTTAACTTTGAAAAATCTACCGGCATACGCATTGATAGTGATGCTGTGCCCGCAATTGAAATATGAGGCCTTCTTTAAATGTGTTTTTTGCCAGTGGCAAATTTTTTATACAATACTTTACCGTTGCATTAACTTCTCTTTTAGAAAACAACAAGCATATTGACTTAAACGTATTTTTAATTTACGATTTTGAGGATAAAAGCCTGCTGGACATCCCGGTAAAGCTGGCTAAAGAAAAATATGGCATCGATCTTCAACTGATTTTTCAGGACAGTTCCATATTTGACCATTACCGCATTGGTGATCATGTTTCAAAAAATACGTATTTACGGCTGCTGATTGCCGATATTATACCGGCACATATAGATACCGGGCTTTTTCTGGATTCAGACACGGTGGTAACCGGCCCCCTGGATGAACTCAGTCGTTTAAAATTTGCAGATATTGACAGACCTGCATCGCCGCAGGTAAGTAAATATGTGTATGCGGTAAGTGAAATAGAAGAGCAGCGCATTGCCAACAGCCAGCGCCTTAGCGCTTTAGGCTTTAAAACCGACCGTTACTTTAACGCCGGGGTAATGATGGTAAACCTTAAAGCCTGGCGCGAGGAAAACATAACACCCCAGTTAATGAAATTAGCGGAACAGTACATGGAAAAGCTGCAGTTTTATGACCAGGACGTACTGAACATATTTTTTCTGAACCGCTGGGGCGAGCTGGACCGTACCTACAACGCACTGCACCTTATTTGGAAACGTGCCGGCACACCGCTGATTGTACACTTTGCAGGTGCGTCCAAACCCTGGAATTATCTGGACCGCCATCCTTACAAAGCATGGTATTTTAAATATTTAAAGCTTACACCCTATAATGAGCAAAAGTACACGGATTTCTCGTACCGGCGGATGCCTTACAAATACTATAGGGATATACGGCATTTTTTAAACTACTTCAGGCAGCTCCTTATGGGCAATTTGAAACAATTTAAATAGCAGCGTCACCTTTACCTATAAAAGCAACATATCTGATGAGCCAACACACTTACGGAATAAAAGATCATCATCATGCCGAAAGACTAGAAACCTTTGTCACCAGTGAGGTTGCTATTGAACATCTGCACCGTTATGCGCTTACCTTTCCGCTCATTGCCGGTAAAAAAGTGCTGGATATTGCTTCAGGCGAAGGCTATGGGTCTAATTTAATGGCTGATATAGCCGCTCAGGTAACAGGCGTAGATATTTCCAGAGACGCTATTGCAAAAGCCGGCCAGAAGTACAAGAAAATCAATCTCACTTATGTAGAAGGCTCCGCCGCGAATATCCCGTTGGCTGACCATGAAGTAGATGTGGTGGTGAGTTTTGAAACGCTGGAGCATCATGACCAGCATGAAGAAATGCTGGCCGAAATAAAGCGGGTTCTAAAACCTGACGGGCTGCTTATCATGTCATCGCCCGATAAACTGTATTACACCGACCAGCGAAACATTTTAAATAAAGTAAACAAATTTCATGTAAAGGAGTTGTACAAGCACGAATTTAAGCAGCTTATACAAAAACATTTTACACATACCGCTTATTATAACCAGCGCTCAACCTTTGCGTCTATATTAACCCCCGAAGAAGGCATTATTGATTCCTTCATCGAATACCAGGGAAGTTATGACCAGATTACCCAAAGAAGCGAGTTTGGCCAGTTATATATTATTTGTGTAGCCTCTGACGGACCGCTGCCGGCAGTTAAATTTTCTGTTTTTGGAGACGATGAGTTGATGGGACGTATG
>CAXTCH010000406.1:0-3411 GCA_964241945.1 uncultured Mucilaginibacter sp. | reverse complement strand
AGTCCAGGGTTCATTATACACATGGCTGGCCACCGGTTGCCTGGAGTTGTCATCATCGTCGTTGTCATTATTGTTATCACTGTTGTTATTATCATTATCATCGTCGTCATCCCGGTCGTCGCGGTTATGGTGATAATTAAAATGAAACCATCTTGAGTTTTCGGGATAATTGAAGTTGCCGAACAGCAATACACCTAAGCAGGCAACTACTACCACTATCCGTGTTGATATAGCCCAGGGCTCGCGCTTGTGGCCCAGCAGCAGGTTGATACCGGCAATAATGATGAACAGGGGCCACAGGTAAGCAAAGTTGCGCCAGTGAAAGTGCAGCAAGTGCATGCTGTTGAGCAAAAAGGCCAGGCCTATAAAAATTAAGATGATACCGGGGAATAATTTATTGTTTTTCATGGCTGATTAAAGTTGAGGAGGTTGTTGGTCGAACGGATCGTTTTTAAGGGGAGTTTTGTGGCGGGAGCTGAAGATGAAAATTAGTCCGACTACGATAAGCGCCGTAGGCCAGAAGTATTCAAATTCAATATCCGGAATGATGTCAAACTCATTGAGCAGGAACAGTAGTCCGATTAGGATGAGTAACATACCCCCTAAATACCTGCCGTTTGACGGGCGGACAGAATAGCCCGGCGTGTAAGCGCCTGCATCCTGCGGTTGCACCACATAATCAACACCGGGGGTAACGCTGCCAAAAGGCTTTTTAGGTAATACCGCCCAAAGAATAAGGTAGATAAGACCGCCGCTGCCTTTAAAAATGAAGGTGACTAAGAACAGTACCCTCACAATAGATACGTCGATGCCGAAATATTCGGCTAAACCGGCGCATACCCCGCCGATTACTTTGTGCTGCTTGTCTAAATACAATCTCTTTTCCATGGTTTTATTCGTTTAATGTCAGTTACAATTGTCCGCCAACCGGTTTTATTACTAACTCATCTACATTAGCGCCTCCGCTCATGCGGTAACAACTTGTAATGGCCTCGGCCACATCCTCGGGCTGCACAAAACGTTGCTTGTCTACGTTGGTGCCCTGCCATGAGGAGGTATAAGTTGAACCCGGCAATACCGCGGTTACTTTAATTTGATAAGGTTGTGTTTCTAGTCGCATTACATAATTTAGACTGAGCTGCGCAGCTTTTGTTACCGAGTAACTCCCTGCATTCACCGACGGATTGAGGGCAGCCACCGAACACACATTAAAGATATGGCCCTGCCGGGCGGCCATCATGGTCCTCCCGAAATAGCGGTAGAGCTCATATCCGGGAAAGAGATTGGTGTTTAACTGCTGCTGTAAAGTGTCCTCCTCATCGTCCAGGACGGAGCAGGGTTCAAAGCTGCCCACATTGTTAACCAGCACTTTAATAAAACCCAGTTCCAGTTCGGCGGCAGCGGCAAATTGTAACAGTTCATTTTTGTTGCTGCAATCGGTTACCCGGGTAAATACTTTAATGGCAGAGTTAATATTTTGCAGTTCCTGTTTTAATTGGCGTAAATCTTCGCCCTTGCGCGAACAAATTGCAAGGTTCAATCCTTGTTTAGCAAATGCTACGGCAATTGCTTTTCCTATGCCCTTGGTGGCTCCTGTAATTAAGGCGTTTTCCATATAGTAAGGTAAATATAGCAATCCGTAAGGTGTTACAATAAAAGTGTATTTTTAACCAAATTTTTGCAGCATACCAATGTTTACAAGTCTTGGCAGGTATATTCTCCTTTTGCGCCTCAGTTTCAGGCGGCCCGAAAAATTTTCCGTCTATTGGAATGAAGTAATGCGCGAAATGGTGTCTATCGGCATCGGCTCCTTAGGTATCATCAGTATTATCTCGGTATTTATTGGCGCTGTAGCTACCATACAGGTGGCTTTTCAATTGGCCAGTCCGCTGGTATCACGCAGTATTGCCGGTACTATTGCCCGCGATTCCACTATCCTGGAGTTTAGCCCAACCATATCAGCCCTCGTGCTGGCCGGCAGGGTAGGCTCAAGCATTGCCTCTGAAATTGGTACCATGCGGGTAACTGAACAAATTGATGCCCTGGAAATTATGGGAGTAAATGCACCCGGTTACCTCATAGCGCCCAAAATAATTTCGGGAATGGTAATGGTGCCTTTGCTGGTCATTATTTCAATTGCCCTGGGTATTTTCGGCGGTTACCTGGCTTGTGCTGCTTCTAATGATATTACCACAGCCGATTACATTGCCGGTTTACGTGACAGCTTTATGCCGATCACCGTTCAGGTAGCTTTAGTTAAAGCATTCAGCTTTGGCTTTATTATTACCTCGGTATGCGCCTATCAGGGCTTTTACACCTCGGGTGGTTCACTCGAAGTGGGTAAGGCAGCTACTGCCGGTGTTGTATATAGTTGCGTCGCCATTCTATTTGCCGACCTGGTGATTACCCGTGTAATGTTATGATTGAGATTAAAGATATTGAGAAGCGCTTTGGCGATAATACAGTGTTACAGGGCATCAGCGCCACCTTTCAATCCGGCAAAAATAACCTGATTATAGGTGGTTCCGGTTCGGGTAAATCTACTTTGTTAAAGTGTATAGTGGGTTTGCATGAACCTACTAAAGGTCAGGTGTTTTTCGACAAGGAAAATTTTACCGACATGAATTTCGAGCAGCGGGTACCCATACGCACGCAGATTGGGATGCTCTTTCAAAACTCTGCCCTGTTCGATTCAATGACGGTAGAAGAGAATATTTTATTCCCTCTAAATTTGTTTACCAACAAAACCAGGGAGGAGAAGCTGGAACGCGCTAATTTTTGTTTGGAGCGAGTGGATTTGGCCGGAAAAAACAAGCTGTTCCCGTCCGAACTTTCCGGTGGTATGAAAAAACGGGTGGGCATTGCCCGGGCCATTGTAATGGAGCCGAAGTATTTGTTTGTGGATGAGCCTAACTCGGGCCTGGATCCTAAAACTTCCATCTTGATAGACGAACTGATAAACGAGCTTACCCAGGAATACAATATAACCACCATTGTGGTAACGCATGATATGAACTCAGTAATGGGTATCGGCGATCACGTTTTATTTCTCCATCAGGGCAAAAAGTGGTGGGAGGGCACCAACAAAGAAATTGTGCATGCCGACAATCAGGAACTGAACGATTTTATTTTTGCCAGCAAATTTATGCAGGCTGCAAAAAAGAATCTGTAGCGTTGCGGTCTGATTTTGTACGAAAACGCATTTTTACTTGGTGGCTGTTACCACAATATAAGGCGATAGGTTTTTTGATTCAACAGGGATCAACTTCGTTAGCAGTTTACCGGCCAGCCAAATTGTTTTTACCAGGACTTTAATACCTGCACTTTGCTGTGCCCGGTTTTCGAGCCAAACCGAAAATTTGCCATAGTAAAACGCTTTAACATTTTTAAGCCTCAACTGATGGCAGATGC
>CAXTCH010000405.1:0-3413 GCA_964241945.1 uncultured Mucilaginibacter sp. | reverse complement strand
CAATGACGATTTGAAAGGTTCAAACACGGTTAAAGATCCTGACGACTGGAGCACCGGTGATGAGCCAATGACAGGCGCTCAGCACTCTTATTTAAAAACCTTATCAGATGAAGCCGGCGAAGAATTCGACGAAAAGTTAAATAAAGCTGATGCTTCAAAGAAGATAGATGAGCTGCAGCATAAAACCGGCCGCGGACTGGAAAAATAAAGCTCAGAATTTGAGAGGGAAGATTTAAGGTTGTTTGAAATATAAAATGAACCCTTTGTCTTCCCTCCTTAATTTAAATTTTTCGGCTTTTGTTCTTTCCATTGTACGCAGCTAAAACATTCTTTCAACTTTTACCTTAACTGACAAAGCACTTCTTCATGCCCTTACCGTCAGCACAAATACAAAAAATAGCGGTTTACCGTACTTTACAATTGGGCGATATGTTATGTTTAATACCTGCACTGCGTGCGCTGCGGTATGCGTATCCTCAAGCTCATATTACACTATTAGGCTTGCCTTGGGCTAAAAGTTTTGCAGAGCGTTTTTATCAGTATATTGATGAGTTTGTGCATTGTCCCGGCTTGCCTGGCTTGCCTGAACAACCTTTTGACGCTAAAACTACGGTTGAATTTTTATTGAACTTTCAGCAACAAGGATATGATTTGCTTTTGCAAATGCAAGGCAACGGTACAGTAATTAACCCCGTAATGGAGTTATTTGGCGCTAAAATTTTGGGCGGATTTTTTACGCCCGGCGATTACGCGCCTAACCACGACTATTTTTTATCATATCCTGATTTCGGCCCTGAGCCGGAGCGGCATATACGGTTGATGGAATCTTTAGGAATCGAAGAACGTGGCAACGCTTTAGAATTTCCAATCACCCGGCAGGATGAAGCAGATTTTACACAATTAAACCTGCCCATTGAGAGGCAGCGTTATGTGTGCATTCATCCGGGTTCGCGGGGCGCATGGCGACAATGGCCTACAGCACATTTTGCTGCGTTGGCAGATGAATGCGCTTCGCATGGCTATAAGGTAGTCCTTACCGGAACTAAAGATGAATTACCTATTATTGATGAAGTAATGAGCCAGATGCATCATCCGGCTATAAACAGCGCAGGTATTACTACCTTGGGTGCAGTGGGTGTATTAATTAAAAATTCAAAGGGCCTGATTTCCAATTGCACCGGTGTATCGCATATGGCAGCAGCCTTCAAAACACCAAGCGTAGTTATCAGTATGGATGGTGAGCCTGAACGTTGGGGACCCATTGATACTTACACGCATCACACCATTGACTGGACAGTAAATCCTTACTATGAATTAGCTTATACTGCAACGCAAGAGATGTTAAAGCAGTAATTAAAAAAATTAGCCTTTTAATTACGTTACTACATGCGATTAATATCAGCAAAAGTTTTCAGCAAGCTGATAATCGGAGCAGCGTCGGCATTAGTTAAAAATTCTCCTCCTTTGGGGTTGACGTAGCCTTCAAATTCTTTCAGTTCCTGAGCAGTAGCCGCTTTAAAGCCCATAGACCATTCCGGAAATACGCGCTTATCACTTTCACCTTCCAGCATTTTGATAACGTTTTTGTGACGCGGGTCGGTAAGTATGGAATGGTAAGTGGTATCCAAATTCTCTTCCTCCCCTTCCAGCAACTGAATAAAAGATCCCTCACTATACAGCAGCATACCCGTTAAACCGCGGCTAGTATTATTATGTCTGCTGATCTGCAGGATGGCCAGCAACTCATCATTGTTCATTAAATGTGAGGCCGAACTGATATAAACAATGTATTTCATAAAGTGTCAAAACAGCCACAAAATACATATTTCACATTAAAAATGATATTTTTTATGAGTTAACTTGCCATCAAAAATCGCTTCCTGAAAATCCTTTGTAAATTTATCTTCTTACAGGTTTCAGGCCTGTTTTCATTTTGTAAATATATACCGGATAATGCACCTTGGATGTGCCTGCATTATACATGGCAATCCGGTTTTGCTGGTTAGCGGGGATCCACATATATCCTTTGTCATCTATGTACAAAGCATCAGCCCATAGCAAACGTGGGTCTTGTATAAATACTGAACCTTTCCCCTGCGGTGTAATTTTCAAAATACGCAGATGATCCGCATCAGTTACATATAAATTGCCTGCTGCATCAATGCAAGTACCTCCGGTAGTAGGTGTGTTATAAAAGAATTTAACTTGCCTGGCAATATCAGCTGATGACATTTTGGGATCATCTAAAAAGCGGGTTTCTACCTTCCACATCGGGCCTGAAGCCGGCTGAAAATAGTACCATTTACCATCGGCAGTTACCTCGTGCTGGTCATTATGAATACGTTCCTGCTTGTTTCCCTGCTTTACCATAATTTTCCCTTCGGCTACCATTGGGCGACTATCTGTAGTAGATTTATCGCCGTCCAACACCCTGCGTCCAATGCCGGTTTTTTGATTAACCACCAATAAGCCAGGGTCACCGGCATCGGTTACATAAATGTTCTCGCCATTAAATCGTAAATCGTCCAGAAAGCTCTTTTTCATGTTCACCAGCTTATCCAGCGGAATGGTGCGCACTACTTTATTTTGGTTTACATCAATGGCCACCAGTTTAGGTCCGTTTAGAATATCCGGGCCTCCGGGCATGGGCTCGCCCGTGTCCAGCACCCATAAATATCCGTCCGGACCAAACCGTAAGGAATTAGTACGCACAAATTTATGTCGCGCGTCACTGCCCGGTTTCCAATTATTCCAGCTGGCATCAGGATAAGGCTTCACCTGGCTTGACTCCAGCATTTCGCCAACACTTAAACCAGGCGACTTGTCTACATGCATATAATTGACAAACGCCCGTCCGTTGCTGCTTAAGGCAATTCCGTTCCAAATTAAATTTGAGCTGTACACTTGTTGCAAACGCGGGTCCGTTTTCAATTGCTGCGCTGATAAGCTACCGCTGAATAAGAATAGACAAATAAATCCCAACCCTCCTAATGTAATATGCCTGAGTTTCATAGACTAAATGTTAAAGCTTCAATAAAACTTACCGATAGACATTAAGTTTTGCCTTAGTGCAGATAAGTACCTGCTATGCTACAAATGCCGATTTATACAAAACTATATAGTGGCTTTAAAAATGCAATTCCGCAATTAGCCGTAAACCACTTGTTAAACTGATTATTAAGCTGCATAATAACAACTGATAATTGCCTGCTTAGCTTCTGCCGTTCGTCTCCCAAATGCCATCTTAGCAGAAAAATTCTATAAAAAGTATCGGGCGTTTGCATTAATCAATTCTTATAACGAAATTAGATGTTTAAACACACAATTTAAAGTTATGGCAAATTCAGTAGTACATAAGGCCGAAACCCGCGGGCACGCAAACCACGGTTGGCTGAACAGTTATCACACTTTTA
>CAXTCH010000404.1:0-3433 GCA_964241945.1 uncultured Mucilaginibacter sp. | reverse complement strand
GGGTAATGCTGCTCATGGGTTTTTCAATCAGTCTCTTATAGTCATCAGGCTGAATAAGGCGGTAAAACTGATCCAAAAAGGGCGCGAATAACCTGTTCAGCACTTCTACCACCACTTCAAAATTGCCGGAATTTTCATAATCCGGGTGCTTATACATCCCTTCCTGAATAAATATTTTCAGCAGTGAGCTAAAAAATATCTTTTCCATCAATTCATTCAGGCGTATTTGCAGCTCCAGCTTTAGTAAGCCGCGGGTATGGTTGGCGCTTTCAGTCAGGATATCATTCACGCTCATAAAGCGCGGTTTATCATCCTGAATTACGCAGGTATTGGGAGAGATAGATACTTCACAATCTGTAAAGGCATACAAGGCGTCAATGGTTACATCAGGCGAAATGCCCGGCGCTAGGTGCACAACAATTTCTACGTTCTTAGCCGTATTGTCCTCTATTTTCTTGATTTTAATCTTGCCCTTATCATTAGCGCTGATTACACTTTCAATCAAACCGCCGGTAGTAGTAGTGAACGGAACTTCGGTAATTACCAACGTCTTTTTATCGCGCTCGGTAATTTTTGCACGTACCCGTACCTTGCCTCCACGCTGTCCGTCATTGTATAACGAACAATCGGCCATACCGCCGGTAGGAAAATCAGGCATCAGGTTAGGGCGAACTCCTTTCAGCACCTCAATGGCTGCATCCAGCAGCTCCACAAAATTGTGGGGCATAATTTTAGTAGCCAAACCTACAGCAATACCATCAGCACCCTGTGCAAGCAGCAGCGGAAACTTTACCGGCAAAGTGATCGGCTCGCGGTTACGGCCGTCGTAACTGGCCTGCCAATTCGTTGTATCCGGATTGAACACCACATCATTGGCGAATTTAGATAAGCGCGCCTCAATATAACGGGGTGCCGCCGCCGAGTCGCCGGTTATCGGGTCACCCCAGTTCCCCTGGCAGTCAATCAATAAATTTTTCTGCCCTATCTGCACCATGGCGTCACCAATAGAGGCATCCCCATGCGGGTGATACTTCATGGTGTTACCAATTACATTGGCGGCTTTGTTGAAGCGCCCGTCATCCATTTCTTTTAACGAATGCAGAATGCGGCGCTGCACAGGCTTCAGCCCGTCATGTATATGCGGAACGGCACGATCCAGGATTACATAAGAGGCGTAATCCAGAAACCAGTTTTCGTAAAGACCGTCGAGGGGAATAATATTATGGAGTATTTCGTTTGAATCGGGTGTATCTGACATAGCTAAAAAATTGCTCTGTCAATACTATTCAACAAAGCATTTAAATAGGGATTATTGCTAATTTTATTAGACAAATATACTAAAAATATAGCTGTTTTTTGTTGTAAAAAGCCCCAAATATAGCGTTAAATTTTATCCTTTTTTAACGAGCGGAGCATCTCTGCATAGTTCAATTTCCGGCTCAGCGCGTTCAGGGTTTGGGCAATGCGGTTGGCGCGCGTGACATCTGTTTTCGCGCTGTCAATCCATTTAATGAAGTAACCCCGGTGCGATTCGGCTAAACTGTTAAAATATTCCTGCGCTTCAGGCTCTTCATTTAAGCACTCCTGCAGTTCAGGCGGAATGGAAAACTTAAAATCGTCATCTGCTTCCAGCATGATGTCCAGCGTTGCACCGGGCCGCCTGCCCATTGCTTTCAGCATTTCAGCACGGATAGACATAATGAAGTTACCGTTGCCCATGGGCATCAGGGCCATACCGGCAACAGGGAAATTTCCGAGTTTTCCTTTTACCCTGAATGATTTTTTATTGCCGGGTTTTAGCTGCTGCGCTACGTCGGCCGGTACATCAATATAGGTCCAACCGGTTTTTTCCCCCTGTTCACCGAATTTTAAAATTCGTCCGCCGAAAGTTACCAATATATAAGTTATTGAAATACAGTGACTTAATATAAAAATATAAAAATTTCGAATGTTAAGATATGTTAAAGCCTCATTATAAGGTGTAACACCCGGTAACAAAGCAGTGTCTTATGGATATATAAAAAACAAACACACTGTTTAACCGACTTAAAAATACAACATCATGAAAACTTTAAAATTATTTATCGCAGTTTTATTATTATCAGTTGCTGCAACTGCAGTTAAAGCCGAAGGCACTCCAAAAAACCGCTTATCAAAAGATTATGCCGTTTTTACTTATGCGGATGCCATGGCACACGGTACACTCAACGGCCTTAACGACGTACTTGACCAAAATGTTACTTTCAGCATGGTACGGGGTAAAAAAGTGGAAAGCGTTAACAAGGCGGATATGCTAAAATTCTTTAAAGAGAACAAAAACATCAGCCAAAACTGTACCGTTGAAACATCAGTGGTTGACAGCAGCGATGACATCAGCGTGGTAAAAGTAGATATGCACTATACCAATTTTACCCGTACCAACTATGTAACTGTAGCAAATACCGCTGCCGGCTGGAAAATTACCAACGTACACTCTGTTTTTAAATCATAGTGTTTTATTTTGTTTGATGGAAAAAGGCCGCTTTCAGCGGCCTTTTCTGTTTATTTACTATTTACGTATTTCTTTAGTACTTTTTCCCAGCGGTCATATCCCTTGCGGTTTAAGTGCAGATAATCGCTGCCAAACAAAGTGGAATCAGGAAAAGAAGTTTTTTCATCGAGCAGTGATTTATTCATATCTATAAAGGTGCTATTGGGTTTACCGGTTAAGTACCCGCGAATCAATTCATCCGCCAAATTTACTTCGTTATAATATTTGGCCCTTACCGGACTCATTTTGATTGACATAAAATAAATCTTCGCCTTAGGCAGGTGCTGGCGCGTCATGATCCACCATTGTTTAAAATCAGCAGCTACCTGCTTAGCGCTCCGGCCTCCGGCAATATCATTTTCGCCGGCGTAGATAAATATTTTTGAAGGCTGGTAAGGATATTCTACATAGGGCATATAATATTTTATCCATTGCCACAGTTCTGAGCCACCTACCCCACGCATAATGATGGGCTCATCAGGAAAGCGTTGCGGCAGGTCAGTCCACTTGCGTATAGATGAACTGCCGATAAACAGAATACCGCCGGGTGCCGGCTTATGCAGACTATCCTGATGCTGATAATCTTTGATCTCGTTTTCAAACGGAAATTTTTGCTGTGCAAATGTGCGTAAGCCAATGAACAAGCAGCTCATCAATAATAACATTTTTAATTTCATACCTGTGCAATTAATCGGTTTTCAAAAAACAGGAAGGGTAAAAAACTTTCTATCCCCTGGGTGACCCATACGGGCCCGTCCTGGCAGTATAATAAAATACGGATAGCGCTGTTTTGTTTTTTCTCATACTCAGCCAGCACTTGCATGCACGACCCGCAAGGGGAAAACGGCGGAGTGAGTAAGAAACTGCCGGTATGCGCTGTAATGGCAATCGTTTCAATCGGAT
>CAXTCH010000403.1:0-3439 GCA_964241945.1 uncultured Mucilaginibacter sp. | reverse complement strand
GGATAGCGCTTATATCAAAGCTCAGCATATTGGCATTACGGATAATAGGTTCAGTAACCGCCATTTTACCGGTTACCTCACCCAGCCGGTGCACGTCAAAAAACAGCTTCTCCATTACCCGCAAACTATCCTGACTTACAAAATAGGTTTGATAACCCAAATTGCTGAAGTTGAACAGGTAATTGGGCTCATGTAAAAAGATTTTGTTCAGGTAGGAGGTCGACTGGGTTTCCAACAGCACTTCATCTTCGGTTTCATCCAAATCGAAATGAGAATCTACAATCACCACGTCTATCCGCTGCTCCAGTTCTTCATAGGCATGATACTGGGCATAAGTTAAATCCTGACCACCGCCTAATATAACAGGCACAATATCTTTCTTTATCAATTCACTCACCACTGCGCGAAGAGCAAAATAGGTATCGGCCACCGTATTGCCCTGACGGATATTACCGAAATCCACAATTTTGGTTGCATAACCGCCTTCATTGAGCTGATAAAATTTCTCGCGGATGTAATCAGGTCCTAAAGCGCAGCCGGGATTACCTACAGCATTGCGGTCTTCCATTACGCCTATAATGGCCAGGTTGATGTTCTGTTCCTCCAAATCAGGAAACTCATCGGTGTAAAACCGGGTTTTACTACCCAGCTGACTGGCGTTAAATCCCCGCTGCAGGGTGATCTTTTCAAGATCAACCGGGGTAAAAAAATCCGCTAACGACATAAATCTATAATCAGGATGATCTGTTTTACAGTCTTATCATTTTGAGGGGCAGCGAAAAAGCTGTAAAATATTCAGCAAGCGTATAAAGTATTTGCCGCCGCTCAAAATGACAAGCCGGCGCCCCTGCTTAAAGGGAACACCTTTCAGAAAAGTTCAAATATCCGTTTAATTTCAATTAATTTGCGAGGGTTTCACAAAAATTTCGGCATATGATACTGGTTACCGGGGCTACCGGCTTTTTAGGTTCAGAACTGGTCAGGCAACTGGCTCGGTCGGGCGAACACATCCGCTGCACCAAACGCAGCGCTTCGGTAATTCCGGATTTGCTGCAGCCTTATACCGCCTTTACTGAATGGATAGATGCTGACCTGCTCGATTTTTTTGCTCTGGAAGACGCGTTTGATGACGTAGACCAGGTATACCACTGCGCTGCCTGGGTTTCTTTTAAACAAGCCGATAAAGACCCCATGATAAAAACCAACGTGCAGGGTACAGCCAACGTTGTAAACCTGTGCCTGCAGCAAAATGCACGGCTGCTGCATGTGAGCTCTATTGCGGCCGTAGGCGCGTCCAAACATGGTGAAATTATAACCGAAAGCCATCACATTGAAGAAACGCCCGTTAAAAATATTTACGCCATTTCGAAACTGGAAAGTGAAATGGAAGTGTGGCGCGGCATTGCCGAAGGCCTGGAAGCCGTTATTGTAAACCCTTCGGTAATCATTGGCGCTAATGCGGGCACCGATGGCAGCGGAAAGATTTTTGAAACCGTGCGCAAAGGCCTTAAATTTTATACGCGGGGCAGCTGCGGGCTGGTGGACGTGGAAGACGTAGCCAAAAGCATGATTTTGCTGATGAACAGTTCTGTTACTGCCGAGCGCTTTATTGTAAATGCGGAGAACTGGCCATTCCGGCAGCTTACCACCACGATAGCTGAATGCTTTGGCGTTCAACCACCTGCTACTGAGGCCAGGCCCTGGATGCTGGAGCTGGCCTGGCGCGGCGCGGCACTGGCTGCCAAACTTACCGGTAAAGACCCCTCGCTGGATAAAATTGCTGCACAATCGGCCACTGTTGTACAAAACTATAGCAACCAGAAGCTGGTGCAGGCTACCGGGATAGAGTTTAAGCCGGTGGTAAAGACAATTGAAGAGGTGTGTGAAAGATTGAAGAAGTAATATACGAGTTGAATTACTACACAAAGATTCCTCTGCATAATTAGTTTTTTGGTAGTTTCATCATATCACAACTGACTTTTAAATTTTCAGTCAAGCTTTGTTAACTGAATATCCACGTGTAATTTATATACTAAATACACTATGCTTAGCAAACATAGCCTGATATTTTGCATTTTACGGTTGATACCCCTCTAAACTTTTACTTAGTCCATTCCCATTATGTCCGAGCAGCTCCATCCTATTATTTTTCTTTGTTTAGGTTTAGTATTTTGTGTTTCGCTGCTGGTTGTGGTGGCGCAAAAGCTGAAAGTGGCTTATCCGGCTTTTTTAGTATTGGCGGGTTTGGCCATTGGCTTTATACCGGCCATTCCCAACATACATTTAAATCCTGATGTAGTATTTTTGATTATCCTGCCGCCTATTCTCTTTGAGGCGGCGCATGGCATGTCATTAAAAGCCCTGTGGAAATGGCGGCGCATTATCACCGTAATGGCGCTGGGATATGTGCTTTTTACCGCTACGGCCGTCGCACTGGTAAGCCACTGGCTCATTCCGGGATTTACTTTAAGCGAAGGTTTCCTGCTGGGGGCTATTGTTTCGCCCCCTGATGCCGCAGCCGCGGTTTCTGTGCTGCGTTATACCCGGCTTTCCAAAAGCACCATCGCCATCCTGGAAGGGGAAAGCTTATTGAACGATGCCACCAGCTTAACCTTATTCCGGTTTGCGTTGGCAGCTATTACCACGCACCATTTCGTTTGGCACGAGGCGGTGGGCGGGTTTGTTTTGGTGGTGCTTTCGGGCATTGCCATCGGCCTGGCTTTTGGCTTGTTATCTTATGCCATTTACAAATGGCTGCCAACCAATGCCAACCTGGATGTGGCTTTCTCTATTGTGCTGCCCTACCTGATGTACCTGAGCGCCGAGGCTGTACATTCGTCGGGGGTGCTGGCCGTGGTAAGCGGCGGGTTGCTGGTGGCTTACCAAACGCATTTTGTATTACCGCATCAAAGTCGCCTAAGAGCCGGCGCTTTATGGAGATCCATTGTGTTTATTTTAAATGCCGTGGTGTTCTTTTTAGTGGGTATGCAAATGCCCGAAATTGCAGAGTCTATTAAAAATATCCGTTTAATGACGGCTGTTGAATATGCCCTGGTCATTACGCTGGTAGTAATTTTGGTGCGGTTAATTTCAGGATTGTTATCTTCCTGGTTTACCAGCTTCATCAGCCGGTACATTACAGTGGCCATGAGCAAACCCGGCTGGCGCAACCCCTTGCTGGCTGGCTGGATAGGTATGCGCGGCGCTGTTTCACAGGCTTCGGCGGCGGCTATTCCGCTGGTGCTGCCGGGCGGCGGGGCGTTTCCCTACCGTAATTTAATCCTGTTCATCACCTTCATTGTTATTATAGTTACCCTAGTAGGGCAGGGACTTACTTTGCCCTGGGTAATCCGACTGGTAAAACCGGACTTACTTACCGACGGCAAATCAGATAAGCAGCAGTTAATGGAAATAGAACTGGAGCTGTATGCCGTTGCCT
>CAXTCH010000402.1:0-3464 GCA_964241945.1 uncultured Mucilaginibacter sp. | reverse complement strand
CCGTTGGTTTGGCCGCGGGGGGCCATGCGTTGCTTGAATACCTGGAACTTGGATGGCTCAGGCAGCTTGTTCCAGTAGTTGTTGGCTTCGTTGATGTCCGAAGTTTCGCGCATAGGGTCTAAGCGGATAGAGGCAACTTCTTTGTCCTGTACATAGAATTTAGATGCTGTTTTCTCATTCAAACGCCAGATTTGCGCCGGAATACGGTCCACCATCTTGGTACCGTCTTTGTAGGTAAACTCTACAATAATCGGCATCACCAGGCCGCCTTTATTGCTGAAGTCAAGCTCATAGAAATACTTATTGTCGTATTTCTGGTGTTCCTCGGCAGTAAACTCCTGCGCTGCGGCAGTGCTTGGCGGCGGCGTTTGCGATTTGGCGATGCCGGCAAACTTGGCGGTATCTACCGCAGCCAGGCCGCGGTCATATCTCCAGTAAAAATCGCGCACTACGGTATCACGGTCTACATAAAACTTGATCTTTTTGTCCTCGCGGTTACGGATTTTGGAGATATCATCAAAATTGTTCACCGCCGGCGCGATGCCCTGGCGTACCAAGCCGCCACCCCGCTGACCGGGGAAGCGTACGGCATTGCCTTTACTTAAATCGGCGCGACCCACTTTTACCGAGTCTAATGAAATATCGCAGGCTTCGGTGCCGTAAAACCAGCCTCTCCAGAACCAGTCTAAATCCTCGCCGCTGGCATCTTCCATGGTGCGGAAAAAGTCGGCAGGTGTTGGGTGCTTAAAGGCCCAGCGGTGGGCATATTCTTTAAAGGCATAGTCAAACAACTGGCGGCCCATAATGGTCTCACGCAGCATGTTCAGGCCGGTAGCCGGTTTTGAGTACGCATTCGGACCGAAACGAACAATGTTTTCAGAGTTGGTCATGATAGGTTCCAGCTCATCTTTGGGCAGCTTCATGTAATCTACAATGGTATAAGCTGCTCCTTTTTTGCTCGGGAATTTGTTATCCCATAATTCCTCGGTCAGATATTCCACAAACGAGTTTAAACCTTCATCCATCCAGGTCCACTGGCGCTCGTCGCTGTTCACAATCATCGGGAAGAAATTGTGACCTACTTCGTGGATGATTACACCGATCATGCCATTTTTGGTACTTTCGCTATAGGTACCATCCGCCTGTACACGACCATTGTTAAAGCAAATCATCGGGTACTCCATACCGTTGGCGGCCTCAACGCTCTGCGCCACCGGGTAAGGGAACGGAATAGTAAAATCGGAATAGGTTTTCACGGTATGCGCCACCAGGCGGGTAGAGTACTTGCTCCACAGCGGATAAGATTCCTTGCTGTAGTAGCTCATACACATTACCTTTTTGCCTTCTACATTCTGGCCCATGCCATCCCACACAAACTTGCGTGAGGAGGTCCAGGCAAAATCGCGCACGTTATTAGCCTGGAATACCCAGGTCTTTTTAGCCGTAGCCGGATGCGTTTCGGCGTTTTTAGCTTCGGCCAGGGTTACAATCTCTACTGGTACGGAAGCATTTTTCGCTTGGTTATATTTAGCCAAATGAGCAGGGCTCAATACAGCGCTGTAGTTTACGCACTCGCCGGTACCGCCAACAATATGGTCGGAAGGCACGGTCATTTGCACATGGAAGTTACCAAAGGTCAGGGCAAATTCGCCGCGACCGGTAAACTGGTGATTTTGCCAGCCCTGAAAGTCGCTGTATACGCACAGGCGCGGGTACCATTGGGTCATGGTAAACAGGTAATTGCCATCGGCCGGGAAGTACTCATAACCACCACGACCGCCCAGGGCCATACGGTCGGATATTTTATAGCTCCAGTTTACATTGAACACATATTTCTGGCCCGGCTTTAAAGGCGCAGGCAGGTCAATGCGCATCATGGTCTTGTTAACTACATAAGGTAATTTCTTGCCTAAAGCATCCGTAAGCGAACTGATTTTGTCGCCGTAACCATTGTCCTGGTTACTGATTTCGGCACGCTCCAGCTGCTGTACCCCTGCACCGCCTTTTGGCATTGCACTGCTGCTTTGGTAGTCGGCGTTGTCTTTATTGCTGTGCTCGTTTTCGTCTAACTGCAGCCAGATGTAATCCAGCGGGTCGGGCGAATTATTGTAATACGTAATCGTTTCGCTGCCGGTGAGCTTCAAATTTTTTTCATCAAGGTCGCACTTAATGTTATAATCGGCACGCTGCTGCCAGTATTTAACGCCGGGGGCGCCGCTTGCGGTACGCTGCTCATTGGGCGTACTTAAAATAGTACCCAGTTGCTCAAACTTATTGCCGTGATTGCTGCCCGGATTATTATGAATATCCTGTGCAGCGGCCCACTGAGTTAAGCCAACTGAGATACCTACGATGGAGAGTAGTTTTTTTACCATAGTTTTTTGAGTGAAAATGCGATATCGATTTAAAATTAAAAGTTTTTTATTTAAAAGGCCACCTTTCTATCGCCATTTTTACAGAAAGGGCAAAAACTCCCGAAGAAAGGAAGAAAATCCAGTCCCTTCTCTTTACTTTCAGCAGATTTAAGAAAACAAAGGCCACCGTTAAAATCAGCGCCACCACGAATACCTGCCCGGCTTCCAGCCCTACGTTAAAACCGAACAAGCCCCAGCCCAAAGCCTGGTCTTTGGCCAGCATAATGCGGATGGCATTGGCAAAGCCCATCCCGTGTATCAGGCCGAAACCCACGGCCAGATAGTAATTAATCCGGGCGCTGCGGCCCTGCCGGTCTACCTGCACCAGGTTGTTTAATGCGGTAATAATAATAGTGCAGGGGATCAGGAACTCTACCCACCGGCCAGAAAACCGGATAACATCCAGCACGCTGAGCACCAGCGTAAGCGAGTGGCCAATGGTAAAAGCTGTAACCAAAATCAGTACCCGCCTGATATCTTTAACAATATATACAGAGGCCAGGGCCAGCACAAACAGCTGATGATCGAGCGCATCAGCGCTGATGATGTGTTCCCAGCCCATCTTAAAATAAAATACAAAATCAGACATGTTGAACGTTGTGCATAAAGCGTTAAATTTAACCCGATTTTTAATAAGTTAAACTCTTAAGTGCACATGCCGGCTTTTATTATCCAATCGCTATTATATTGTTACCTGCTGTTCGGCGGCCCGGCCCCGGTTCACCGTGCACCGGCCGCTCCTCACCCCTTGCATGTAAGCACTTCAGATATCAGCTACAACGGCACCGACCACCAGTTAGAGGTAACCTGCACTATTTTTACCGACGATTTTGAATCGGCTCTGGCCAAGCAGTTTAACGCTAAAACGGATTTAACCAAGCCCGAAATGCACAAGGCGATGGATATACTGGTAAAAAATTATCTGAACGGCCACCTGCACATCAAATCGGGCACCAATGCGGTTCCGTTGAATTATTTAGGTTATGAAATTGAACGTGAGGCGGTAAATGTATATCTCGAATCGGCTGCTATCCCGGCCGTTAAAAAGGC
>CAXTCH010000401.1:0-3483 GCA_964241945.1 uncultured Mucilaginibacter sp. | reverse complement strand
GATGTAATGAGCGATGTAATGGATGACGAACCGCAGATGGTGGAGCAGGTACAAAGCGGCAAGTACCATATCAATCGTATTGAAAGCCTGATATATGAATATTATAGGCTAAAAGCACAGCAGCCTAAAAATAACGGCGGTGGTACCGCTCAATAATATCATGAAGCCCGTTTGCAAACGGGCTTTTCTTTTTAACTATAGTTGCTGTGCAATTACAAAACCGCAGGCCCAGGCCCATTGAAAATTGTAGCCGCCCAGCCAGCCGGTAACATCTATACATTCGCCGCCGAAGTATAAGCCGGGAACTTTTTTGGCCTCCAGGGTTTTTGATGATATTTCGCCGGTATCAATCCCCCCCCGCATTACTTCCGCCCTATCGTAGCCTTTGTCGCCTGCAGGCTTTACTTTAAACTGATGAATGAGCTGTTCGATTAAAATCAGGTCGCCTTTAGTTAGCGTGGATAAGTTTTTATCTACCGGCAAATGCACGCCCAGCGCTTCAGCAAACTTGCGGGTAAACACGCCAGCCAGTACTGTAAGCAAGCTTTTTTTGCCGCTCTCCTGCCGCTGTTGTTCAATCAGTTCAACAATGTTTTGTTTGGGTAGTAAATCAATAAAAAGTTCTTCGCCCGGATGCCAGTAGGTGGATATCTGCAATATGGCAGGGCCGCTTAAGCCCCAGTGGGTAAACAATATATTCTCTTCAAAGCTGATGCGCTGGTTCCACACCCTGCAAAACACACTGTTGCCCGAAAGCTGCTGGTACCAGGTCTGGTCTTTCCCGGTGATGGTCAGTGGCACTAATGCCGGTGAAGTAGGCGTTACCTTCATGCCGAATTTACGGGCCAGCCGCAGAGCAAAATCTGAGGCGCCCAGCTTTTGTACGGGTAAACCGCCGGTGGCAACTACTACTTTAGGCACTTGTAACTGCTGTTGCTTCCCTTGCTGCTCCAACGTCACAGTAAATCCATCCCCGGTTTTTTCTATCTGATTAACTGTGGTTTCCAGCCATATTTCCTGACCCAAGTCGGCACAGGCGTCGGTAAATACTTTCACTACATCGCGGGCCTTATCTGTAACCGGGAACAGTTGACCCAAGGTCTTTTCTTTGCCCTCAACCCCATAGGCGCTGAAGAAGTTTATACTGTCCTCTACCGTCCATTGTGCGAAGGATGACTTGCAAAAATGCGGGTTGGCCGATACAAATTGCTCTGCCGAACTGTACAAATTGGTATAATTGCATCTTCCGCCGCCGCTAATCAATATTTTGGCTCCCGCACGGTTGTTGCTTTCCAGTGTCAGTGTACGTTTACCCAACAAACCGGCCTGTACCGCGCACATCAGACCGCAGGCGCCGGCGCCGATTATTATAGCATCAAAATGGGTTTGATTTGTTAAATTTGCAAGCATGACTGAGGTTTCGCAAATATCAGAATTCGGAAAGATATTCATCTTCCTCATTACAGGTTTTATTCTGGTGGGCGTAACTTTATTCAGCGCCCGGTTAATTGCACCGCGAAACCCAACCGCTGAAAAGCTGACCACTTACGAATGCGGCGAGGAACCTGAAGGCAACGCATGGTTGCCTTTCAATACACGTTTTTATGTGATTGCGTTAATTTTTTTGCTGTTTGATGTAGAGATGGTGTTCATTTTTCCGTGGGCCACCGTATTTGCCAACAAAACACTGATGGCTGCCGATCATCGCTGGGGCGCATTCAGTTTGCTTGAGATGTTTGTATTTGCAGGCATCCTGATATTAGGCCTGGTTTATGTTTGGCGCAAAGGCGACCTGGAATGGATAAAATCAGCGCCGGTTGTTCCTAAAACCCAGGTTAAAATTCCGGCCGACCTATATGCGGCACTGAATCAAAAGCAAAGTCATTATAAAGTAAAACCCTTTGAATTGCATACGACAGCGCCGCAGGAAGCTGTTTTAAATGCAGCGCCCGTAGCTGCAACCAATAAAAAACCGCTGTTTAAACCGAGTTTTAAAAAATCTACCCAAAATGAGCCTGGACAAGATGAATGAAGACGGTGGTGTGATTATCACCAAGGTAAATGATTTGTTGAACTGGGCACGCTTATCGTCGGTTTGGCCTTTGAGTTTTGGTATTGCCTGTTGCGCTATTGAAATGATGGGCATGTATGCCAGCACTTATGATGTAGACCGCTTTGGGGTGCTTCCGCGTGCCTCGGCACGGCAGGCAGATGTTATTATTATAGCCGGCACCGTAACCTTTAAAATGGCCGAACGCATTAAGCGCCTGTATGAGCAAATGCCCGAGCCAAAATATGTTATATCCATGGGGTCGTGTTCCAACTGCGGCGGCCCTTACTGGCAGCATGGCTACCACGTAGTAAAAGGCGTTGACCGCATTATACCGGTTGATGTATATGTGCAGGGCTGCCCTCCGCGGCCAGAAGCTTTGATTGGCGCCGTCATGGAGTTACAAAAAAAGATGGAAGGAGAAGCGCTGGTTGGCGGTTAAGCTTTTAGTCGCGCGTGCCGTTTTTGTGCATACTGCCGTTATGGGCGCTGATTAATTCTCTCAATAAATCCAGCAACAGGCAGGCGTTCCAGTCGCTGCCAAAATACAGGAATTTGCGGTACTGAATACCAAAGCGATTACGGATAACAAAATAACGCGCATAGGTGGTAATCTCCAGCTCATCCCAGGGCAGTATCTGCCGGCTGTCCCAGCTTATACCTTCGTTATAAATGGTGATGCCATCCAGTGTAAATATCTGGCGCATGGTATGCAGCTCGCGATAATAGCCCAGCAGATGCGTGAAGTGAAAATCAAAAAGCAAACGGAAAGTATCCATCCATAATTGCTCATACAGCCGCCTACGGATGCCGTATATGCTGTTCATCTCAATGGTGTACACCTTGTTGTCATCCGTCTTTAACTGCAGACTGAACTGATAACCTACGTTAACGTACAAACCTTTAATAGCGGTCGATTTAATTTTGAGGCCGATCATGTCGTGCCATTTGATAAACAAAGGCACGTCAGCAGCTGCTTTTTCGATGAAAAGGCCATCATCAGTAAAATGTAAACTCTGAACAATTTTCTTGCTCCATAACGACGGAATTAAGAGGGATTGCTTGTTCATGCTGCTTTCTTTATGCGGTATATCTTTACGTATTTACTTATAAATTTATTGTGCAAACCGGAGTTGCCGCTCTTTAACGCGACGATAAAAGGCCATGGCGATTACCGCTGCTAAGATACTGATTCCGCAGATAACACCAATGACCGGAGCGGTAGTTACCGTCATGCCCCAGCCCGAAATTTTCGCGCCCAGCACGTCGAATAAATTAACGATGGCCATATAGGTGGTAAACTGCGAACCTTCTACTTTGGCATAGCATAAGGCCATTAGTACCGGTACTGCAGCCACACTGAACAAAGGGTCGGCCAAGCTGAACACCATTACGCCAGTGATGCTCACCTGCTTATGAATCCATAAGAACCC
>CAXTCH010000400.1:2037-3536 GCA_964241945.1 uncultured Mucilaginibacter sp. | reverse complement strand
GTCTGACTTTTACCTTACCCTATTACATCCGGTTATTTCAAATAGGGTTGGCTACAAACACGAACCGCCTTTTTAAGGTATGTAAGCTGATAGCGATGCCATGCTGTGCAGAGAAGCTTCATGTACTACGGCTTTTACTTAACGTTTAGCTGCGCATCACAATCACCAAACGCGCTAAAACACCTTACCCCGATGAGAAATAACCTATTTAAACAATTGCTGATGGTGGCCTTTGTGGGCCTGGCTGCCATTGGTCAGTTACAGGCGCAAAAGCCTGACAGCACCTTAACCGCTGCAAACAAAGCTCATCCAACGCCTAAAACCGGTAACCTGGCGCCTACACCCCCTATGGGATTTAATACCTGGAATACGTTTCAGACTAACATCAGTGAAGATATGCTACGGGCAGCGGTGGACAAATTTGTGGCATCAGGGATGCGCGATGCAGGCTACAAATACTTTGTGTTGGATGATGGCTGGATGGCTATGGACCGCGATGCGAACGGCAGTTTAGTAGCCGACCCTAAAAAGTTTCCCGGCGGCATGAAGGCGTTTGCCGATTATGTGCACAGCAAAGGCCTGAAATTTGGCATTTACAACTGTGCCGGTACACGCACCTGCGGCGGCTACCCCGGTACGCACGGCCATGAATACGAAGATGCCCGTTTATATGCTTCATGGGGGGTGGACCTTTTGAAATACGACTGGTGCAATACCGACAGTATTAATGCGCGCGACGCTTATAAAACCATGAGTTTGGCGCTGCAGGCTACCGGCCGGCCTATATTGTTCAGTTTGTGTGAGTGGGGGCAACATCAGCCCTGGCTATGGGCCAGGGGCATAGGCGAGATGTACCGTAGCACTGGTGATATCGGCGCCAGCTTTGCCGAAGATAAGCGCATCGGCGACTGGACACCTTTGAGCGTGCTGCACATATTAGATCAGCAGCTGGCCATACGCCAGTACAACTACCCTAACCACTGGAATGATTTGGACATGCTGGAAGTAGGCAACGGCATGACGTATACCGAAGACAAGGCCCACTTTTCGCTGTGGTGCATGATGGCCGCCCCGCTGATGGCCGGTAACGACCTGCGCAAGATGTCGCCGCAAACTGCGGCTATACTGACCAACCGGGCGGCTATTGCTGTAGATCAGGATTCAGCCGGTATAGCTGCTTTTCGTTATTACGCCTTTGATGGGTTGGAGATGTGGGTGAAACCTTTAAGTAACGGCGATGTGGCCGTATGCTTTCTGAACCGTTCCAGCCATCCGCAGATGATGGATTACGTGTGGAATGCCCACCGCATTACTGAAAGTACCTCACATGCTGATTTTAACTTTGCCAGCGGCCGCCCGTACAGCATCAAAAACCTGTGGACCGGCAAAAATGCAGGCACCACCGGCAAAGCCTTTAAAGAAGTGATACCGGCACATGATGTAGTGATGCTGCGACTGGTGAAAAGCAGATAAGCGGCTAAAGCCTGCTTTATCAGCAT
>CAXTCH010000400.1:0-1937 GCA_964241945.1 uncultured Mucilaginibacter sp. | reverse complement strand
ATGCAACGCATGCAACAGTGCGCAACACTTTGCAACACTGACAAAACTTTGTCAGCATTACTGCATGCGGTCGGCGTCAGCATTGTACCGTCCGGTGGTACGGCAAACATAAAAAAGCGGTACAGTGATAACACCGACCGCAAGCTTAAGCTTTCCCTGTAGCGCAACCTTGGAATTTCTTTATAGAATAATAAATCCGTTTTTTGTGGGATTCATATTTGTGGTAAACCTTAAAAATCCGTTTGCTGCTCTGTACAATTTCGCATCTTCATCAAAAAGATTTACATCAAACCTGGCTTCTACTACATACCTGTCATCTTGTATCTGCTCAACCTTGGTAATCTCGAAGCTGGAGTTGTTCTGAATATCATTCTTTAAGTTGGATCTTACTAAGATAGAAGAGCCGGGTATCGCGGTAGTTAAGAATTTGCCTTGTTTATAAAGCTCGATGACTATGCCGTCCATTGTGTTTTCTTTATCATAGTCGACAGCAAAAGACTGCTTTCCTTTTTTGATGATGTCTAAGTGGTTGTCAGCTACTAAAAGTGCCCCTTGCCGCGTAAGTACACCGTCTTTGTATCTTTTTGTGAAGGAAACATCAAGTTCGTTGCCTGATACAACGGAGGGGAAGCCGTAGAAGACGGAATACAAAGTTGAATCGGGCACCCCATACCAGTAGAAGCCGCCTGTTTCCTCAGCCAGTTTACCTCCCGGAATTTTGGTGGGTGAAGGCTTTACGTCTATAGCCCGGTTGCTGATTCCCGCTTTATATCTTGAACCAAATACATATAATTGGCTGCCTATCGAAAAAGAAATACTGTCGCTGTAGCTAACCGGGTTTTTTGTGACTGAAGCGGCCGGAGCAGGAACTACCTCTTTTTGCTGTTTCTTGCAAGAACATAGCGCAATGAGAAATGCAAAAATAAAATAATAAGGTGTCAGGTTTTTCATGCCTGAAATTTATGGCTTTTTACTAATTCTTTTTTAATGATTGTAATCATTTTTTGCCTGTTCAAGTCGTGCCTGCCGGGGCGTTCAGCAAGCGGCTCTCCTGCAAGTTTGCTCAAATGTGAAAGTTGGAAGCGGGTTAAGGGTGCGTCTGTACTGTAACTGCGCGCAGGAGCGCTGGGTTTTAGGTTTTGATTCAAATCACCGTTTCCAGGGAAGACTTAAATTAGTGAGAGCAAGACTGTTTAATGCACTATTCCAGATCGTCTTATACTTCCATTTAGTGACTCTATAATGTAATTTCCCTGAACACCCTTATTTTCAAGCCAATGCATTATCGCTGGTGTATTAAGGATTGTTCTTGCTAACGTTATTTCTTCTGGATTGCCTAATGATAGGTTATAAGCCCATCTAAAAAGTAAGTTTTCAGGCTCTGTTTTATAAGCTTTTTCTTGCATTTTGAATGCAAGCCTATCATTTAAAGGTTTCATGTACTCATTTATTCCAAAATACCATTCAGCAATGTATAGTAACTTTCCTATAAAAAACTGAAATTCAAGATTTTCTTTAAACTTCTTCGTGCTGTCATTAAATATTTCCGGAATCATTTTCTTCGCTTCAGTTTCAAATGTTTCTGTATAAAAGTAATCTACCAAAGCTAAATGCAGCGCATAAATAGCTGAAATATGTAAATCCACATCCAACGGATACTCAGGTAAAACCGCTTTTATGTGAGCGATTAATTCGTCCCATCTCCCCTCATTAAAAAGAACAGTTATTTGACTTTTACAATCCATATACTATCATTAGATGTTAAGAGATTACTAATCCGAAAAAAATACTGATAGAAGTTAGCGTTCAGCCCACTCATATGTCCATATTTAGCAACTTAATTTACTGCAAAGCCGTTGTCGTTTATTTAAATAAAGACGTTTAAGCAGGCTGGTTCAAAATACAATTATTGACTTACCCTACCTATCACCTTAAAC
>CAXTCH010000399.1:0-3544 GCA_964241945.1 uncultured Mucilaginibacter sp. | reverse complement strand
GCCTTTATACTCCTGCTCATTTTTAGCAGTCTCATCATTTGTGGCGTAGTAATGGTAATTGATCACATCGAAGCATAAATCTACTTGTCCGTTGCGTTTATATCCCCGGTGTTTTTTGCACCATTCTACAATGCCCTGTACATAATGCACGTCAGGATTAGCCAAACCAGCCATAACCACCTGCATCTGGGAGGCAGCATTTTTGACACCTGCGTTTTTTCCTAACCGCCCTTGGTCGCCATCGTAAAATGCGGAAAGATTGGCCGCATATTCTTCGGCAGTTTGATGTGCTTTGTCACCTTTCCACCACTTGTCGCGCTCGTTGTCACATTCGATATACTGAATCAATCCCAAGCCTATTTTCTTTTCGTTCACCTTGTCGCCATTCCAACGGGCTTTATTGTCAACGCTCACCAAAGCCGGATTTACTTTTTTATTACTGCCATACCGCGCTGCGAATTGAAAGGCCATTTTTGCTTGTTGCAGATAAGAAGATGGCTGTGACTTATCAGCATCGTATGGTGCCGGCACATTTTCATAGTCGCGCTCGTTCTCCGGATAAGTATTTAATAACCAGGGCGGACAAGTTTTGATGCAGGCCAGCACCGTGATATGATCTTGCTGACAGCGGCGATACATGGCATCATAGTTCCAACCGCCTTCGTGCGAGGGATTAAAAGTGTAATGGCCTTTTTCAGGTTCAAGGTGCTTCCAGTCTAAATAATGACGCACCGCGGCGAAGCTTTTTATCAGCGCCATTTTGGGCTCATAAATAGTGTCAACGTTAGACGGGTCTTTAGGGTTCTGCAAAAAGTTCCATTCGTAAGCGTTTATGCCAAACATCTGATTGAGTGGAACGGTACTGGCACGGGCATGCAACTTTACCGGTTGGCTGAAGCAGCTCTGCAGCACAATCATCAAAAAAAGAACACAAACGCTTACACCGGAAAATTTTGTGAAGTGATTTTGAAGAGATGAATTGCCCATGATTTACAAATATGCTTATACGTACCAGCAACCGCAATTAAATTGATACACCGGTTCTATCTAATTCATTTTAACGTGGATTGGATAAATTAAGGTACCTGCAAATAAAAAGCCGCTTACTGAATGTTAACAGCAGCGGCTTAAATTCTTTAACAGGTAAAGCGTTGGCTATTCGCCGCGCTTCAAACCAAATTTTTCAATTTTACTATATAAATGACTGCGTTGAATATCAATGTCATCCGCCGTTTTGGAAACATTCCAGTTGTTCTTTTCCAGCTTAAACTTAATATATTCACGTTCAGCGTAATCTTTATACTCCTGGAAGTTTTTAAATTGTTCAAAATCGGTTTGCGGAGCAGCGGTTACCGTGCCACCTGCGCCAATAGTGGCTGCAGTTATCGGGGCCGAAGGATTGGCAAATGCTTTCACATCTGCATCGGTAATCACCTTGTCACTCAAAATAATTAAGCGCTCAATCATGTTACGCAATTCGCGGATATTACCAGTCCACGGTAATGCCCTTAAGGCCTCCAATGCGGCATCGCTGATTTTCTTGGTCGGCATGCCATATTCGTTGCATATCTCTTCCAAAAAGCTTTGGGTAAGCAGCGGTATGTCGTCCCGGCGGTCGGCCAATGGCGGAACGTGGATCAGAATAACGCTCAGGCGGTGGTACAAGTCCATACGGAAATTGCCGGCTTCAATCTCTTTCAGCAAATCTTTGTTGGTAGCCGCAACTACACGCACATCTACTTCAATCTCTTTTTCACCTCCCACGCGGGTGATGCGGTTTTCCTGCAAAGCACGTAACACTTTGGCTTGGGCAGAATGACTCATATCGCCAATCTCATCCAAAAAAAGTGTACCGCCGGTAGCCGACTCAAATTTACCGATGCGTTGTTTCACAGCCGAGGTAAATGAGCCTTTTTCGTGGCCGAACAGTTCGCTTTCAATTAACTCGGAAGGTATTGCCGCACAGTTCACTTCAATTAACGGTGCATTTGCACGATGCGATTTTTCATGCAGCCACCTAGCTACCAGTTCTTTACCGCTACCATTAGCGCCGGTTACCAACACACGGGCCTCGGTTGGCGCCACACGGTCAATGGTTTCCTTGATTTTAAGAATAGCCTGAGAGTTACCTAAAATAGGCCGTACTTTTGAAACCTTACGCTTCAGTGTTTTAGTTTCGATTACTAAATTACCGCGGTCGAGCGCATTACGCACGGTGATTAGCAGGCGGTTTAAATCCGGTGGTTTCGAAATAAAGTCGAACGCACCCTTTTTGCTGGCCTCTACGGCAGTTTCCACCGTTCCGTGGCCGGATATCATAATGAATGGTAAATCTGGTCTGAAGGCTAAACCTTCGGTCAGCACTTCCATGCCATCCATGCGGTTCATCTTAATATCGCAAAGCACTAAATCATAATCGTTTTTCTGAATCATGCTCAGGCCGTCAATGCCGTTATCTACATCTTCAACTGTATAATCTTCGTATTCTAAAATCTCGCGCAGGGTATTACGGATGGCGCGTTCATCGTCAATAATTAATATCTTAGCCATTTTGTGCAGTTCAACAGGTCTTGATGGGTATAGGGTGCTAATATAGGAAAATGTATAGCAAAATAAACACTTTATATCGGCCTTACCGAATTTATTAGCGTCGAAGTTGGCAAATAGCAGTGGTAATATTATGCGGTTCTTTTATCAGTCGAAGCGAAACAAAGAATTAAAAACGAGCTTTTTTGAACCGCATATATACAGGTATGCTAATTGCTTTCCTATCCAATTCCTTATAAAGTTATATCTTTGCCCACTTATTTTATAAACCTATGACGGCTAAAGAAATACGCCAGGCATTTCTAGATTTTTTTGCAGGCAAAGGACATGTCATTGTGCCCTCAGCGCCTATTGTGATAAAAAATGATCCCACACTGATGTTCACAAATGCCGGGATGAACCAGTTTAAAAATATATTTTTAGGGGAGAACAACCCCAAATATCCGCGGGTAGCCGATACCCAGCGTTGCCTGCGCGTGTCCGGTAAACATAATGATTTAGAGGAGGTAGGGGTAGATACTTATCACCACACCATGTTTGAGATGCTGGGCAACTGGAGCTTTGGCGACTATTTTAAGCAGGAAGCCATTGCCTGGAGCTGGGAACTGTTAACCGGCGTTTTGAAAATGGATAAAAGCCGCCTGTACGTTACCATTTTTGAGGGCGACGAAAAAGAAGGCTTGCCCAAGGATCAGGAAGCTTATGATTACTGGAAACAGCACATTGAAGAAAGCCACATTTTGCTGGGCAATAAGAAAGATAATTTTTGGGAGATGGGTGAAACCGGTCCCTGCGGCCCCTGCTCGGAAATTCACTATGATGGTCGCATCGATGATGAGCGTACCAGGGTAGACGGCGCCACCCTGGTAAATGGCGACGATCCGCAGGTGATTGAGATCTGGAATAACGTATTTATGCAGTTTAACCGCCTGAAGGATGGCTCGCTGCAACCCTTACCTGCCCGGCATGTAGATACCGGTATGGGCTTTGAGCGCTT
>CAXTCH010000398.1:0-3549 GCA_964241945.1 uncultured Mucilaginibacter sp. | reverse complement strand
GTACTTAGCGCCCTCAAAGCTGCTCCGGCAAACAATACCAGCCAGCCCCAGGTAAACTGTATCTGCCATGACAGATAGCCTGCCAATCCTTTAAAGGGGATAAACTTAAAACTGTTGTGAATTTTAAGCTGCGCACCCAGATACAAAATTACCACCAGCGCTAAACCTGTCCATGCAATGGGCCGGGCCGCAGTGCGCCTGTCCAGCACAATAGTAATAATGCCGGCTACGGCTACCAGCAGCAATGTTAACCCGTAAGGTTTGCTTAAATCGAACAAATTCCAGCGCACAAGGCCAAAGGGACGCAGCAAAGGGCAATAGGTGCCCACGGCCAGCATAATGAAACCTATAAACGATACAAAGGATTTGGGGCGCATAGTTATTTTTGCGTAATTTCCATCTTTTCGGCGAAATGCGCGCAATAATCACGCAAATCTTCTACTATATTTTTTTCGCCGGTGGCACGCAGAAAGCTGTCGCCCATGGTAAGCAGCGTTTCATAAAAAAACCGCTTCATTTCATCTACAGGCATGTCGTTAGTCCACAAATCAATACGTAGTGTATTACGGTAGTTATGGTCCCACAGCGCCAGCATCATTGATTTTACAGGCAGCGCCTCTTTGGTTTGCGAGTCGGTAGATTCCCACAAAATATTTTCAGGAACGTTATTATCGTCCAGATCGATAGTCAATTTAATTTCTGCTCTTTTCATTGATTTTATTTATTTATAGCCAGCAAGTAAAGCACAGCAGTGAGCGCAATAAAGCTCAGCTCAATTACCCACAGCGTTTTAACTTTTGTAAAAAAATAACGGAAGGTCATATCCAGAAAAAATACCATTAGCGCCAGCACCATGTAAATCAGCGCCACTGTGCCGCCCCAGCGAACTAAATTACGACCGGTAACCATTACCGCATGAAACTGCCAGCTGATAAACGCCAGAACAACTAAAAAAGCGGTAGCTATATTTAAAGGAGTAAGCTTTATTCTCATCGGTGTCTTTTAGAAAATGCCTTAGCGGCTTTTTTACCCGGCTTATTTTTATGGGCAGCGCCGGCGCCCGATTTTTTAGCCGGGGGTTTGGAATTGGAAGCTTTCTTTTCATGAAAGGCGCCTTTAAATTCAGGGTTCTCTTTACGCTTTTGCAGGTCGACTTCTTTAGCTTGGGCCTGGCGTTCTTCATAAGGGGTTTCTTCCACAAAAACGTCTGCCGGCAGCGGCTCAACAGGAATAGATGAGCGAATCAGCTTTTCAATCTTGCGGATGCGGTATATCTCAGCCGGATTGGCAAAGGTAATGGCTTCACCCAGATGATAAGCCCTACCGGTGCGGCCAATGCGGTGCACATAATCTTCAATCACCACCGGTACATCGAAGTTGATTACGTGGCTTACATTACTCACGTCAATACCTCGGGAGGCCACATCAGTAGCTACCAGTATTTTTACATCTTCGGTTTTAAAGGCATTAATTGCGTTAATACGGGTGTTTTGCCCCTTGTTTGCGTGCAATACCTTTACTTGCTTTTCATTGTATCTGCGCACCAAAAATTTGTACACGTCCTCGGCCGACTGTCGGGTTTTGCAAAATACCAACAGCTTTTGAATGCCTCCCTCCTCTTCGTTCAATAAAAATTTAAGGAGGTTAATTTTGGTTTTGATGTTGGGCACTTCGTACAAACGCTGCTGAATAGTTTGCGCCGGCGTTGCCTGAGGCGTGATTTCCACCAGCGTAGGAAATTCCAGAAAATTGGTAGACAGTTCATGCACTTTAGGCGACATAGTTGCCGAAAAAAGCAGGTTCTGCCGCTTACAGGGCACCACCTCTAAAATGCGGTTGATCTGCGGCATAAAACCCATGTCCATCATCTTATCAGCTTCGTCCAAAATCAGCACCTGCAGAGGCTTCGTAATAATATGTCCGGCCAGATAAATATCCATAAAACGACCGGGTGTAGTTACAATGATATCTACTCCTTTTTTGATAGATTCAATCTGAGTTTTAGGGCCCAAACCTCCATATAAAACAACGGTACGAAGGTCAGTATACCTGGCATACGTACTGATGTTTTCCTGAATCTGCATGGCCAGTTCGCGGGTAGGTGCTACAATCAACGCCCGGGCATGCTCGCCTTGGGCATATTTTAGTTTCATTACCAGCGGCAATACGTAGGCTGCTGTTTTACCGGTTCCGGTTTGGGCAATGCCCATTACATCCTGCCCGTTAAGTATAGGCGGGATGGCCTTTTGCTGTATGGGTGTGGGTGCGGCATAACCTGCGTCGGCAATGGCGTTCAGCACCTGCCGGTTAAATCCAAAATCTTCAAAGGTAGCCGCCATGGCCGCAAAGGTAGGGAATTAGTTGGGAAGTGGAAAAGCCCGAAAGTTCGAGCAACTAAAACAGGGTCGAGTGAAATTAGAAGTGATAGAGATGTGTTTGAGCTGTCTTTGTTCCATTTCACTTATAACCATTTGGCTTTTTATCTTTCGGTCTTTCCAGCTTTTTCACTTCACAACTAATTCCCTACCTTTACTGCTATGTCATCTATCCTGATTAAAGCGGCCACTATTGTAAATGAAAACCGGCAGTTTGCCGGTGATGTATGGGTTAAAGACGGCTTCATAGAACGCATAGACACTACTATTAATATAAAAGCCGACCAGGAAATTAATGCGGAAGGCTTGCACTTATTACCCGGCTGCATTGACGACCAGGTACATTTCCGGGAACCAGGGCTGACCTACAAAGGAGAAATTTATACCGAATCGCGCGCGGCGGTTGCCGGGGGCATCACCTCCTTTATGGAAATGCCTAACACAGTGCCCAACACCTTAACGCAGCCATTACTGGAAGATAAATATCAACTGGCCGCCCAAAAATCATTAGCCAATTATTCCTTTTACATGGGCGCTTCGAATGATAATTTGGATGAAGTATTAAAGACAGATATTCATAACGTGTGTGGCGTTAAAGTTTTCATGGGCTCATCTACCGGCAATATGCTGGTGGATAACCGCGGCACACTGGAACGCCTGTTTGCCCAGTCGCCTATGCTGATTGCTACCCACTGTGAGGACGAGGCCACTATCCGGCATAATTTGGCAGTATATAAGGAAAAATACGGTGAGAACATTCCTGTAAACTGCCACCCCGAGATACGAAGCGAAGAAGCCTGCTACCTGTCGTCCTCTTTAGCCGTCGAACTGGCTAAACAGCACAATACAAGGCTTCATATTTTACATATCTCTACCGAAAAAGAAACCTGGCTATTTGAACAAAAGCCGTTGGCCGAAAAGCGCATTACCGCCGAGGCGTGTGTACATCATTTATGGTTTAACGATAATGATTACGCTGCGAAGGGCAATTTTATCAAATGGAACCCGGCTATAAAATCCGTCCATGATCAGCAAGGCATATTACAAGCTCTGCTGGATGGCCGCATCGACGTAATTGCCACTGACCATGCGCCACATACACTGGAAGAAAAGGAGCAATCCTACTTAAAAGCTCCTTCAGGCGGGCCGCTGGTACAAGATGCATTGCCGGCCG
>CAXTCH010000397.1:0-3563 GCA_964241945.1 uncultured Mucilaginibacter sp. | reverse complement strand
TATAAAGATGTTTCCCTACTTGCTGAAAGCGAAGTGATTTCTGAACCCGAATTAATTTCCTAACCCTATTAAAAAAATGAGAACCCCTTTTTATATATATGTCGCTTTAATAGCCGCTCTGTTAACCGGCTGTTCTTCTGGTGAAACAGAGAATAAAAAAGTTGCTGAGCCTACCCATGAAACGCACTATGTTTTAACTACACTAAAAAAGGCTGATTTGGAACAAACCCTGAAGTTGCCTGCGCAATTAGCCGCTTACGAAGAAGTAAGCATCTTTCCGAAAGTAAATGGTTATGTCAAAAATGTACTGGTCGATATGGGCTCTCATGTGCAAAAGGGCCAGCTTTTAATGACGTTAGATGCACCTGAAGTGCAACAGCAAGTATTGCAGGCCAAAGAAAAATATGCCCGTTCACGTTCAGAATATAGTATCAACAGGGATAATTATTATCGGTTAAAAGCTGCAGCCCGTACCGCCGGAGCTATTGCACCTATGGATTTGGCCACCGCTAAGGCTAAAATGGAAGCCGACAGCGCGTTGAGTAATTCAGAAAAAGCCAACTGGCAGATGCAGCAAACGATGATGGCTTATCTACGCGTGACCGCTCCGTTTAATGGTGTGATATCAGAACGTAATGTACATCCCGGCGCTTTGGTAAGCGTAGAGGCCAAAGATGCCAAGCCCATGCTGGAATTAAAGCAGATCAGCCATTTACGTTTGCAGGTGGACATACCTGAAGCAATAGCGGCTAACTTAAAAAATAACGAAGAAGTCACGTTCTTTCTAAGCGCATTTCCCGGTAACAAAATGACCGCACGCGTCAGCCGGAAGGCTGACAACATCAATATACAATACCGTTCGGAACGGATTGAATTAGATGTTGCTAACCCTGAAGGCAACTTATCGCCGGGCATGTATGCCGATGTTATTATCAGTTCACATAGCAATCCAAACGCGCTGATTGTACCCAAATCAGCTGTCGTTACGTCAACTGAACGAAAATATGTGCTTGCTGTACGACAAGGAAAAACCGTTAAAGTAGATGTAAGCACCGGCAACGAGTCTGCGTCAACTGTTGCCGTAACAGGCGATTTAAGGCCGGGTGAACAGATTATTGCCAGCGCAAATGATGATATTAAAGAAGGTCAAACTATCAAATAAATCCACCATTAAAAATTTAAAAGCTATGAAAAGATATTTTTTATTTACACTAATCATGACTGCTGTAATACGTTTAAGCTTCGCTCAAGCTACAGCAGACAATGCTGTTCCACAACCTGTATTAGCTAAATTTTCAAGCAGCTATGCAAAGGTAAAAGTGAGAAGCTGGTGTCAGCAGGAAAACGCCTGGGTGGTAAAGTTTAAATCTGACGGCCGTGTGCATAAAGCTTATTATACCCCGGAAGGTATATGGCAAAAAACCGAAACAAAATATGGATTTACCCATTCGCTGTTGCCGCGAGTTAAGGCGGGCTGGCAAAGTTGTTCGTATGCAGGATGGTACATTGATGAAATTATGGAATTGGAAACGCCAGCGGAGCATGTATACCGTTTTCAGGTAGATAACGGGCCAATGTTGGACGTTACCCACATGTATAACTTTAAAGAATACCGCCGCTTGTATTTTGCAGCTAACGGAAACTTTATTAAAGCCGAGAAGTTCCCCCAATAAATAGTTGATAGGTATGATTACTCCTTTTGAGGTTCTTATCCGGTTGCTTAGTGCCGCCATATTGGGCAGCGTTATAGGCCTTGAGCGTCAGCGCCGCACCTGGACTGCCGGATTACGGACCCACATGATGGTTTGTCTAGGTGCGGCGCTGTTAATGCTGGTATCGTCCTTTGGCTTTCATGACGTAGTAGGTAAGCCGGGTATCACCCTTGATCCGTCGCGTGTGGCAGCGCAGGTAGTAAGCGGCATTGGCTTTCTGGGCGCAGGTACTATTTTGTTTTTGCGGAATGAGATAGTAAAAGGGCTTACCACCGCCGCCGGATTATGGACAGTGGCTGCTATTGGTTTAGCGGTTGGTGGCGGATTATATATAGAGGCAATAAGTACTACAATGATTGCATTTATGATTTTGATGGTAGTTAAACCTCTTGAAAAGCGCATTTTTACCAAAAGCAGTGTACAAATCCTCAGAATCACTTTTTTAGCTAATCAAGTAAAGCTAAAAGAAGTAGAGACGATACTAAGCAATAATAAAATAGCTTTCTCTGAAGCCAGCCTCACGCTGGTTGATGATGACAGAAATGAGCTAAAGATAAAAGTACTTAGAGGCTTTTTAGAGTCAAGTGAGCGATTAGCAACCCTAGAAGATTTAAAGAGAGTGGAGGGGGTAACCGAAGTGAAATTTGATTGACCGATTTCAAAAAAAGCGGCGAGCAGACGGTTGCGTATTTTACAATGCAAATTAATAATCTGATGTTAAGCAATTGTTAAATTTAACTACAATATCGATATTTGATTTGCTATGCCATCTTTTTAACGGATTGAAAAAGACGATCACTATATTATTCTTGATGACTCAACTACTAGCCATAGTTGGCCCTTTAGCCGTGCATCAGTATCTGGTCTATCAATCTGACAGGTTTTATAATGAGCAGGCGGGTAAAGGTAAATATAACGTAAGCGATTTAACTGAAGTGGTTATTCCAGTATACCTGCCTCATATCACTGACTGGACAGCATATGAACAGGTGAGTGGCCAGATACAATTTAAATATACTTGTTACAATTATGTTGGGCTAAAGCTTACCCACAACGCTATGTACCTGATGTGTGTTCCCAATTATGAACACACGCAGTTATTAGGTCAGAATGTAATTAATGCTAAAGGGGTAAAAGGCAAGCCTCTGTCCAAAAGAGAGCATGTGCCTTTCGCCACAAATACATATGCGCCTCAATTCCACATTAATTTATCAGCAATAAGCTTCGAGCTATCTTTTCGGCAAATCAGAACCTTTTTTGCCGTATTAACACAGCCTTCTTCGCAGCACCAACCCGGCACACCCAAGCAGCCGCCACGTTATTGCTAACTTCCATTTTTATCACCGTTTTTTATAGTGCAGCTAACTTAAGCTTACTGATTTCTTTGGAAGTCAAGCTTAAACGCAATCCATTTGCTTTTTTTCACACGCTTTCTAAACACAAGCGCTGAGCTATGCAATTCTTAAACATGATTTTCTACAATATGATTTTCTCTAATTACCATAAAATACTTGTCTTTTTCATTCTGATATTTTCTGCTACCGCTGCTTTTGCGCAAAAAAGGAATATGAAAGATACAGTACGCCTGGACAGCGTACTTATCAAAGAAAACCGCTCTAAGCATTTGCCTGATGTCAGTGGCACTTATATATTGTCAGGCAAAAAAACATTCTCTGTGGTGCCCGAAGAAGGCAAAGCCAATTTAGCCAACAACAATGTTCGTATGTTATTCTCACAAGTGCCCGGTGTGAACGTGTGGGAAATGGACGGGGCGGGATTGCAGGTCAACATCGGCAGCCGTGGCACGGATACGCACCGCTCTATCGAAACTAATATGCGGCAGAACGGCTA
>CAXTCH010000396.1:1567-3563 GCA_964241945.1 uncultured Mucilaginibacter sp. | reverse complement strand
CCGCTCCAGGCAAAATAGGTATCGTTTATATCTGCCTGCAGGGCCGCGAGGCGATCCTTCTGGTAAGCATCATTGATAATGCCTGCCCATTCCTTCATCAAGCCCAGCAGCATCACGCGTTGCTGGGCTGTCATTTCTGAACCTTTCAATCCTTCCGGAACAATAACCTGCCCGTCATGCCCCGGGCCGAGCACCAGATCACCCACGTGGTAGTTCAGCAGGGTCTTTTTGCGCTGCTCCCCGTTAAGGGTGTTCAATAAGTCGAAGGCCTTGTCGTTTTCAGCCGCCAGCACGCGCACCGTTTTGCCATTGGCCTTATATACGGCAGGCTGCGCGCCGGTCAGCGTGGGCGTAAGCGCGCCTTCAGCGCCGGCTATCACTACGTTGAGGCCCAGGTGATGCCCGCCAAACTCCACCATCCAGGGCTTGGTATTATCCGGCGTTCCGAAAATACCAATGAGGTAATGGTCTTTACCGGATACAAAATCCGTCCCGGCATCTGTCAAAGCCTGGTCGGAACCCATAATCTGCTGTACTTTTTCGTAGCCCATTGCACTTAGTGTCACCTGCAGTAGATGCATAGCCGCACCACGCTGTTTGGTGTTTAGGCTACCCAGTTCGATGCCGGGACGTTGCTGTATGCTCACCGGGAAGTTAGACCATACGGCTTTACCATATTGCTCGCCGGAAGCCGGCGGACCACTCTGCAAACCACCTGCGCCACCGGGCCGCTGTCCGCCTCGATTGCCCGGCGGACGGTGCGTACTATCCCCGTTCATGGGCGGCCTGCCGCCACCCGGAGGCCCGCCGGACCCGCGGCGCATGTTTGCCATGTTGAACTGCGTAGGGCTGGCCGCCTTTGGGCGCAGAAATTCAAACTGAACCGTTTTGCGCTGCTCGGCAGAAAGGCTGCCTAAAAAGTCATTGGCCGCAGCGACAATGGCTTTGGTCTGCATGGCTGGCGATGGCTGTACCTGCACATGGGTGGTCACCAGGCTGCGGTTAATCCATGCGCCTAAAGCGATGGCGGCAAAAGCTGGAATGATTAAAAGGGATTTCTTCATATCTGTTGCTGATGGTTTACTTAGTTGTTAAAAAAAGCATTACCATATTCATTACCCGGGTCGCGGTAAATGGTATGAACATGCATCGTAGGATCACCGCCTACACCCTGTGGCGAAAACTCGATGATAACCCGTGGCCCCTGTATGCGGTAATAGGACGAGCCGTTCCTGCCCGGCTGATGCGTTGCTGGTCCGCTCCAGGCAAAATAAGTATCGTCGATCCCGGCTTTAACATCCTTCATCCGCGCCTGTACATAGGCATCATTGATAATCCCGGCCCACTGCGAAATGAGGTCGATGAGCATATCCTGCTGCTTAGTCGTCATGGCTGAAGCTCTCAGGCCTTCCGGCACAATCACCTCACCATCATGCCCCGGGCCAAGCACCAGGTCATTGACCGCATAGTTGAGCACGGCTTTTTTGCGCTGCCCATCGTCAAGCGTATTCAGAAGGTCGAAGGCTTTATCGTTTTCGGCAGCCAGTACGCGTACCGTTTTGCCGCCCGATTGATATACGGACGGCTGCGCCCCAGTAAGCGTAGGACTTAAAGCGCCCTGCGCACCAGCGATAACAATGTTTAAAGCCAAATGATGGCCGCCAAACTCTACCATCCAGGGTTTATCTGCATCGGGCGTACCGAAGATAGCGAGCGTGTAGGCATCCCTGCCGGAAACAAAATTTGTCCCGGCATCGGCCAGGGCTTGGTCCGATCCCATGATCTCCATAACCTTCTCGTAACCCTTTGCACTCAGCAAGGCCTGCAACAGGTGCATAGCGGCTTCGCGCTGGGTAGTGGTGAGGCTGCCCAGTTTGATGCCGGGCCGGGGCACATCGCTTACCGGATAATTGGACCACACCGCTTTGCCATATTGCTCGCCGATAAATCCGGGGAACTGCCCGCCCCGGCCACCGGGCCCGCCACCCGGCGGGCC
>CAXTCH010000396.1:0-1467 GCA_964241945.1 uncultured Mucilaginibacter sp. | reverse complement strand
CCGGCGGGCCTTGCTTGCCAGCTCCGCCCGGGCCGCCACCACCAGGACCACCCAGTGTAAAAGTGCGGGCAAATTTGGCTGCTACCGCCGCCTTTTGCGGCGTAAAGGGAAACAACAGCTGGGTGCGCTGCTCCGGGCTGAGCAAATTCAGAAAAACGGTAGTCACTTTAACAATAGCCTGGGTTTGTGATGCAAAGGATACTGATGTAGTAGATGGGTTGTGCCTGTGAATAAAACCAAATACACTAATGACTGCAATGCCAGCTGTTGTGATTAAGCTAAAAGTTGTTTTTTTCATTATCGTTATTGATTGCATTTACAAATAAACCAACTATCGTTTATTACTACAGGGTCACTATAATCTATGCCGTGAATGTATCTAATTCTATTTAAACTTTTCCATATAATCGCCATCTGCACAAGAAGAATAGACCAACATACTGTTTAAATCGACGACCACTTTGTAAAAATACGATGTCTGATTATCACTTTGACATAAGCACTTGAGTCATTAAGATGATCATCATAACACGTCATTTATAATTTTTGTCTTTAGTGCGTTTCAGTCCATTTAATAAGAGATGCAGCAATTGAGAAAAAAACACATAAGGTAGGTACAACTTGTGAAAAAGTGGTTTTTCGGCAATTCAATTTTGTGGCTCTAACGAATTGATTATGAAAAAACTTTTGTCAAATGTGGCTGAACAAGGAAAGGTTTACCGGGATCAGCTCATTACCGTCGGGGATTTGATTGATTTTAAAGACCAGTTGCTGACTGACCTGAAGGGCTTAATCCGGGAACAGGTAACGGGAAAGGGGAAAAAGTGGTTGAAGGCAATGGAGGTCAGGAAATTGCTCAACATTTCACATGGCAAGCTACAGACCCTGCGTGATAATGGCATTATCCCATTTACCAAATTAGGCAAAGTAACCTATTACGATGCTGATAAAATTGAGGGCTTAATGGAGACTGCAACCGCCAGCAAATATTAGCGATGCAAAAGAGAAGAGCCAAAAGAAAGGTCTCTGCTGCACAGTCCGCCTTTGAAGTTGTGCATGACATTTTGACTGCTGATGAATGTGAAGGTATGGGGTATTTCATACCACCAAATATTCAGCATGTCACCATCTATTTCTTGCAACAGGAGATGGATTTTTCTGAAGCGCTACACTTCTATCAGCATTATAAAAGTACAGCATGGAAGACGGTGAAAGGCCGACCGCACCGGAACTGGAAAGTGTTGGCTAAAGATTGGATTTACAATAAAATTCAGCACTTAAAATTGGATGAACGCCGGAAGGCCAAAGACACTGCCTTTCCCGATCTGTAAATATAGGTTTCAAGAAATACATATTTCTACAAATGCAGAAATACACAATTCAAGAAATACATATTTCTAAAAACCATCAATTACATAAATATATAAAACTATAAATCTGGAATACTGGATTTCGATAATTATAGAA
>CAXTCH010000395.1:0-3580 GCA_964241945.1 uncultured Mucilaginibacter sp. | reverse complement strand
ATATTATTACCGGTACCTTAGGTAAGGCGCTGGGCGGCGCTTCGGGTGGTTTTACCTCGGGCCGCAAGGAAATTATCGATATGCTGCGCCAGCGGTCACGGCCTTATTTGTTTTCTAATACCCTCGCTCCTTCTATTGCCGGCGCTTCTATCAAAGTGCTCAATATGCTGAGCGAAACCACCGACCTGCGCGACAAGCTGGAACGCAACACACAATACTTCCGCGAGAAAATGACTGCGGCCGGCTTTGATATCAAACCTGGTGTACATCCTATTGTGCCGGTGATGCTATACGATGCAAAACTGGCACAGGCGTTTGCCGCCCGTATGCTGCAGGAAGGTATTTATGTCATCGGTTTTTATTATCCGGTGGTTCCGCAGGGTAAAGCACGCATCCGTGTACAAATCTCGGCCGCGCATGAGCAGGAACATCTGGATAAGGCCATTGCTGCCTTCACCAAGGTGGGCAAGGAACTGGGCGTGATTAAGTAAATTTCTTTTATCTTTCCGGCGTTTTTACCGGTGGCATCACCAGTAAAAACGCTTATATACAAACCATGCAAACGCAAATTGATCAATATACTGCCGAAGTAAACGCTTTCCACCCGGCCAACGCCGAGGAGCTGGAAATCTTCCGCATAAAATATTTAGGTACCAAGGGACTGGTAAAGGACTTGTTCGAGCATTTTAAAACGGTAAGTGCTGATGAAAAACGCACCCTGGGCAAAGTGCTGAACCAGTTTAAACAACTGGCTGAAGCCAAATACAGTGATGAAAAAGAAAGGCTGACTACTGATGTTGAAAATTCAAAATCAGACATCGACCTTACTTTACCCGGTGAAGGCTTTAACGCCGGTTCACGCCATCCGCTGTCACTGGTTCGTAATGAAATTATTGACATTTTTAAGCGCCTGGGCTTTGTGGTAGCCGAAGGACCGGAGATTGAGGATGACTGGCACAACTTTTCGGCGCTCAATTTTCCGCCCGAACATCCGGCGCGCGATATGCAGGATACCTTCTTTATCAAAAAGCACAGCGGTACAGATGATATTGCTTTGCGTACCCATACCTCATCGGTGCAGGTGCGCATGATGGAAAACGGCAAACCTCCCTTCCGGGCCATAATGCCGGGACGGGTTTACCGCAATGAAGCTATTTCAGCCCGCGCACACTGCTTCTTTCATCAGGTAGAAGGCTTGTATATTGATGAGAATGTATCTTTTGCCGACTTAAAGCAAACACTGTATCATTTTGTACAGGAGTTGTATGGCGAAGGTACCAAGGTACGTTTCCGTCCGTCGTACTTCCCTTTCACTGAACCCTCGGCCGAAATGGATATTTCCTGCACCATTTGTAAGGGTGCCGGCTGTAATATGTGTAAGTATACCGGCTGGGTGGAGATCTTGGGCTGCGGCATGGTTGATCCGAATGTGCTGGAAAATTGTGGCATCGACAGCAACAAATACACTGGGTTTGCCTTTGGTATGGGCATTGAACGCATTACCAATTTGAAGTATGTAATACGCGATTTACGCCTATTTTCAGAAAATGATGTGCGGTTTTTAAAGCAGTTTAAAACAGAGGTAATATGAAATTGAAAAGTGCGGTATTTATGATAGTATTGCTGGGGCTGGTGGCGTGCGGTAAAAATACCGGTACTATACCTTCGGTTGGGGTAAACTTTCAGTCTTCGGTAACCGATCCGCGTATCAGCGCTATAAACGCTGTCGGCGGGGTGGCGCTGGTAAGCGGCTATGGTGTGGCCGGCCTTATTATTTATCATGAACCCGACGGCAGCTACGCCGCTTATGATCGCTGCAGCAGCTATAATCCGCAAAACCGGTGTGCAGTTACGCTGGATGATTCGCACTTAACGGTAACCGACCCTTGCAGTGGTTCAAAGTTTTACTTGGAGGATGGCACACCCGCTAAAGGACCCGCCACACGGTCATTGAAAACCTACAATGCATATGTCTCAAATTTTCAGATATTTGTGACGAACTGATACATGGAAGCCGACAAAATTAAAGAGGTTATTAAGCGGGCCGCTCAGGATTTGTTTCGCAAATTCGGTTATCATAAAACCAGCGTTAACGAGATAGCCAAGAAAGCCAAAATAGCGAAAGCTACCATTTATAAATATTTTGACAGCAAGGAGGACGTGTTGCACGCCCTGCTGATGGATTATATCCGCTTAAGTGTTGACGATCTGGTTCACGGCAATAGTCCTGATTTTAGTGAAGAGGCCCACCTGTCTAACCTGATCATGAAAACCAGCCGCTTGTCTTATACCATCTGTAACGAATTTATAGGTTGGGATTTCATCCGTGAATCGGCCAACTCACAGGATTTTTTAAAGAATTTATCTAACGAACTGGAAGACCTGCTGGTTACTTCTTTTACCCGTCCGGGCGATACACGCAAGCCTGACGGGTACCAGCAGCGCCTGCGTTTTTTAATTAAGTGCAGCAAAAGCATTGTGTTCAGTTTTGCTTTTACTTCGGTAAGTGATTCAGATGTGCGCAAAAATTTTGTTTCTTTTCAAAAAGAAATACTCCCCTACCTGGTGAAAGCCGCCCTGATGGTTTAAATTTTTTTATTTAAAAACTTGCTTCTTAAATATTTGTCGTTAACTTTGAAACACAAAGTACTTTATCGATGAATGAGAACCAGCTACAGGACGAATTAAGCTCCATCCGCACCATGATGGAGCGATCCTCTAAATTTATTTCGCTGAGCGGCTTGTCGGGGGTAATGGCGGGGGTATATGCCATTATTGGCGCAGTAATGGCCTACGGCTCGGTATATAGTGATTATGGTTTCTTTGGGTACCGCCCCTATTACATCCCCAACCCGCAAGTACTGCATTATTTATTTACTATTGCAGTTACGGTATTGATAGCCTCTTTGCTTACCGGCTTTATCTTAACCTATCGTAAAGCGCTTAAAAAGGGGCAGCGCATCTGGAATTTAAGCAGCCGCATGCTGTTGTTTTACATGGCAGTGCCCCTGGCAGCCGGCGGTTTATTTACCCTGATACTGCTGCACCGGGGTTATTATGGTATTATTGCACCGTCTATGCTGATTTTTTATGGCTTAAGTTTAATCAGCGGCAGCAATTTTACCTATAATGAAATCCGTTATTTAGGCATATCCGAAATTGTGCTCGGGCTGATAGCCGCTTATTATCCCGGCTACGGATTGATATTCTGGACGCTGGGTTTTGGAGTGCTGCACATTGTTTACGGTATGAGTATGTATTTAAAATACGACCGGTGAAGATACCTTTTGATAAATTAGACAAGGCTTTTGAAAACCGCATCAGGCTGCAGATTATGAGCGTGCTGATGGTAAACGAGCAGTATGATTTTAACTCATTAAAAGAACTGCTGAACGTAACCGACGGCAACCTGGCATCGCATTTAAAGGGACTGGAAAAAGAGGAATATATTTCGGTACACAAATCATTTTTAGGCCGCAAACCCAACACCAATTATAGTGCTTCGGCCAAAGGAAAGACGGCTTTTAAACAGCATCTGGAAGCACTGGAACAGTTTATCAAGCAGCAGAATTTGAAGTAG
>CAXTCH010000394.1:0-3583 GCA_964241945.1 uncultured Mucilaginibacter sp. | reverse complement strand
CGCTTTCGAAGGTACCACTTTACCCAGGCCGCTATCCGGACTGTGCACCAATAAGATTCTGAGCTGGCCAATTTCGGAAGTAACGTTAATTTTTAATGGAGTAATAATATTCATAAATACTGGTGACTACGAAGCTAATTGCTTTGTACAGATAAACAACTATACGCAGGTTGCGGCAATTTAATTAATTTTGGCAATGGATTTTATTACCCAAGCCGTAATTGCGGCTGTTCAGCACCTGTATCAAACCACACTCACCGGTGCAGACGTTAATTTACAGGAAACCCGCAAAGAATTTGAAGGGCAAGTTACTGTAGTCACCTTCCCGTTTACGCGTTTATCTCGCAAGTCGCCCGAGCAAACCGGGCAGGAGTTGGGCGCCTATTTACAAGCGCAACTGCCTGAGGTAGCCGCATTTAATGTGATTAAAGGCTTTTTAAATATTAGTCTTTCAGATAGTTATTGGCTAACTAAACTTAATAACGAAATTCTTAAGCCTGAATATGTGCTTCCGGTTTTAAATGGTAAACGGGTCATGGTGGAATATTCTTCCCCCAACACCAATAAGCCGTTGCATTTAGGCCATGTGCGGAATAATTTATTAGGCTTCTCTGTAGCTCAAATCTTGTCGGCCAGTGGTTATGATGTGATCAAAGCCAATTTAGTAAATGACAGGGGGATTCACATTTGTAAATCGATGCTGGCCTGGCAACTTTGGGGTGAGGGCGAAACGCCGCAAAGTTCCGGTTTAAAAGGAGATCACTTGGTGGGTAAGTATTATGTGATTTTTGATAAAGAGTTAAAGATACAAATTCAACCGATATTAGATAAGGTTTACAGTGAACGGGATTTATCGATATTTACACAACTTCAGAGAAACAGACTACAAGAGTATTTGCAAAATTTTGATGATTTAAATAAAAAATTTAAAGAACGTATCTCTGTAATTGCAAATTACGATTTTACCAAATTTGGGACTAGAGCTGGTTTTCTGGCAAAGTCTGCCCTAGACGGTGATATTACTTGGAAAAGTGTACTTAAATGCTTTGATGATGAAGAATACGACACTATTTCACTTAAGGAAAACAAGCAAAAGGAACTCAACACCAGCTTAAAACCAATTATCGAAATTCAAGATAAAATTAAAGCTACCAAAGGTGAAATTAAAGAGATAGCACAAGCTCAAACATCTCTGATGCAATCTGCCCAGCAGATGCTACAGCAATGGGAAGCTGGTCAACCCGAGGTAATTGAGTTGTGGAGCCGTATGAATGGCTGGGTATATGCCGGCTTTGAGGAAACTTACAAAAAGCTGGGTGTTAGCTTTGACAAATATTATTACGAATCAGATACTTATTTATTGGGTAAAGATATTATAGAAGAAGGTTTACAAAAAGGTGTTTTCTTCAAAAAAGACGACAACTCGGTATGGATTGATTTAACTGCTAATGGCCTCGACCAAAAGCTGGTTCTGCGCGCTGATGGCACCTCGGTATATATCACCCAGGATTTAGGTACTGCCCAGCTTAAGTATAACGATTATCATATGGACGAATCGGTATATGTAGTGGGTAATGAACAGGACTATCATTTCAAGGTTTTGTTCCTGATTTTAGAAAAGCTGGGCAAGAGCTGGGCGAAAGGATTGTTCCACTTATCCTATGGCATGGTAGACTTACCATCCGGCAAAATGAAATCGCGTGAGGGAACAGTTGTTGACGCTGATGATTTGATTGCGCAGATGGAAGAAACCGCTAAAGAGCACACTGAACAGTTAGGCAAAGTGGAAGATTTCAGTGAGGCCGAAAAATTACAATTGTATCATACCATTGGTATGGGAGCTTTGAAATATTTTTTATTGAAGGTAGAACCTAAAAAGCGTTTACTGTTTAACCCAAATGAATCTATTGATTTTCAGGGCCACACCGGGCCGTTTATACAATATACGTATGCACGTATCAGGTCGGTGCTTCGTAAAGCAAATGCAGATTTAACAAAAGCCACATCGATAACTCAAATTTCGGCTACTGAACGTGATTTAATTGTTCTACTGAGTCAATATCGGCAAAACGTTCAGCAAGCCGCTGCAGGTTTTAGTCCGGCGGTTATAGCCAATTACGCTTATGAACTGGCCAAGGTTTACAATAAGTTTTACCATGAGAATTCCATTCTTCAGGCAGAAAGCGAGGGAATAAAATTATCCAGGTTACAACTATCATCGGCCACAGCCACTCTGATACAAAAATGTATGCATTTGCTGGGTATAGACGTACCTGAACGCATGTAACTACATACGTTAATAAACACCTGTTACAACAAAAAGACCTGCTTTATAAGCAGGTTTTTTGTTTAGCGCCAATATCCTCTGTGCCAAACATATCCACGCGGCCCGCCTTCCCAGTGGCCGCGCACATATGCCCGCCCGGTACGTGGACGGGTCCAATAACCGTTAACATATACATAACGCCCCCGGTTCCATACATATTCGCCCGGCACCCAATAAGCGCCGCGATAAGGGGCCGCCGGCCGCACATATACCGGCTCAACCGGTCGTTCAGCGACATAATAAGTGCCTGCACAGGAGGAGAGAAATCCGCTGACTAAGCTTAATCCGATAAACAGTTTGGTCAATGCTTTCATTGCTTTTAATTTAAGGGGATAGACATCAATAGCATGGAATAGTTTAAGGCACTATCAGGTGAATTTTGGAGCTACAACCAACTGCTTGCTTCCACGTATATACGTATAAAAGCCCTCACCGCTTTTTGCACCCAATTTTTGTGCTGTTACCATATTTACCAGTAAGGGACAGGGAGCATATTTGGGATTGCCGAAACCATTATGTAACACCTTTAATATAGCGAGGCAAACATCCAGACCTATAAAGTCGGCCAATTGCAGCGGCCCCATCGGGTGTGCCATTCCCAACTTCATAACGGTATCAATTTCAATTACACCAGCTACGCCCTCATATAAGGTGTAAATAGCTTCATTAATCATGGGCATCAAAATGCGGTTGGCCACAAAACCGGGATAATCGTTTACTTCAACGGGTTGCTTGTCTAATTGTGCAGCCAATTGCATAACTATTTGCGTTACCTCATCACTGGTTGCATAACCACGGATGACCTCTACCAGTTTCATTACCGGAACCGGGTTCATAAAATGCATGCCAATCACGCGCTCCGGGTTTTTCACCACCGCAGCAATTTGAGTAATGGAAATAGACGAGGTGTTGCTGGCTAATATAGTTTGCTCACTGCAGGCTTCGCTCAATTGCCTGAAGATGTTGAGCTTGATCTCGCTATTTTCGGTAGCTGCTTCAATTACCAGTTCAGCGCTGGCCACCGCGCCCGTCAAATCGGTACTGGTGGCGATGTTTCCCAAGATATGCGTTTTGTCTGTTTCGGTAAGTGTTCCTTTCTTTATCTGCCTGTCAATGTTGGCATTAATGGTTTCCAGCGCTCTGTATAAAGCAGCCTCATTAACATCAATCAGTTTTACATAAAAGTTAAACTGAGCAAATAAATGGGCTATACCATTCCCCATGGTGCCACTTCCGATAACGGCAATGTTTTTCATA
>CAXTCH010000393.1:0-3584 GCA_964241945.1 uncultured Mucilaginibacter sp. | reverse complement strand
AGTTACACTCGGCACCAACCCTCGCAGGTGGTAATGTCAGCTACCCGGCTAAATACCTTCTCTATCAGCACCTGGTGCACAGCCGGCTCGCGGTCCATGCAGCCATCCTCAAGCACGGTTATCTGGTAATCTTTATCTGCAGCTTCCGTCAGGGTTGACAGTACTACGCCGCTGGTAACAATACCGGTTAAAACCAGGCGACGGATGCCCTTTGAGCGCAAAACTACTTCCAGGTCGCTACCGGTAAACGCACTGAAGCGTTTTTTTACGACCGTTACCTCGCCATCCGCAGGAGCCAGGGCCGGCACTATTTGCATCATGGTTTCAGTAGAGATACCGGACATGCGCAGAGGCAACTGGCTGAAAGATTTGTGTTCGGGATGCACTTCCGGAAACCCGGCGCGAAAGGCGACCACTACGTAAATAACCGGAATGCCATTTGAGCGTGCATGTGCAATGGCTGCCGAAATATTGGCAACAAGAGGTTCGCTGCCGGGTAAATTGCTTAACAGCATTTCCTGCATGTCCATGACCAGTAGTGCTGAGTCAGAATGTTGTGGTTTCATTTTAACAAATTTTTAGATGGATTAGTTTTTCAGTAAGATTTCATCTTCGGTGGAAACCGGCTTATATTCCTTTTTCAGGAAACGGTAAAAGAATAGGGCGATCAGCAGGCAAAACAACCCCTGTATAAGCGTACACGTTTGCGGGGGAATAATTTTGGCCAGCCACCCTATCAGCAAACTGCCCACAGGTAAAGTACCGAAGGCCGCCATGGCAAAAAAGCCAACCACACGTCCGCGCATCTGCGCTGAGGATACGGTTTGAATAATGGTATTGCAAATAGGTATCACCGCCATAGTACCAAAACCGCATACAAAACACAGCAGCAGATAAAAAGGCAAAGTGTGCGTGTGCGACATGAACAGCAAGCCCAAACCCAGGACGATCAGGTTGATCAAGAGCAGGCTTTTTAAACGGTTACTGTTCTTCTGCGAAGCCAGGAATAAGGTACTGACCAACGCACCGATGCCGGTTGCCGCGTTAATAAAACCATAAGTAGCCGCATTGCCTTTAAATACATCGCGCGCATAAAAGGGCTGCAGTGTATTGTAGGTAGCAACAAACAAGCAAACCACGCCCATCAGTAATAAAATCCGTCCGATCTCGGTTTGTGACCGGGTGTAAGTTAATCCTTCCCGAAAATCAGTCCAGGCGTTTTTACTGCGCTGCGCAAGCTGCCGTTTAGGAAATACCATCAGGCTTAAGCATAAAATAACGGCTAAAAAGCTGACGGCATTAGCCACAAAGCAGGCCGTGGCCCCATACCTGGCCAGTACCACACCCGACAAAGCCGGTCCCACCAGCCGCGAAAGGTTATTCAACGAGGAATTCATAGCGATGGCGCTCGGCAGGTCTTCTTTATCCGGCACAATATCATTAATCATGGCCTGCCGCGACGGAACATCATAGGCGTTGGCCAAACCCAGCAACACGCTTAGCAGCAACAGGCCCCATACCGGGTTGGCGCTGTAATGATACACCAGAGTTAATGCCACAGCTTGCAGCGCGGATACCACCTGCGTAACCATCAGCACTTTATAGCGGTCGTACCTATCAGCCGCTATGCCACCGGCAGGCGATAACAAAAATGAAGGAAACTGCTCGGCAAAAGTGGTTAAGCCTACCCAAAAAATGGAATGCGTTAAAGTGTATACTACCCATATCACAGCCGTACGCTGCATCCACATACCGATGCGCGATACCAACTGGCCGTAAAAAAATAAACTGTAATTCCGGGATTTAAATGCCCGGAAAGTATTTTTAAAATCCATTAATTAGACTAATATTAATTTTTGGTCGAAAAATGATTAAATTTTTTTACTGTAATCCTTTATGGAACATTTTGCAAAAAGAAATAAGCAGCAAGTCGGCTTGTTCAGTGGTGCCAAACAGGTTGATTTCGCGGTTCATTCCCCGGAGCGCCGACAAGAAGATAAAAATAGACTGCTCGAGTTCAGCAGCATTTAGCATTTTAATCTCGTGCGTATTGCTGCCAGCCATCAACAATTGCTGCAGTACTACTTTTTCTTTTTGCAGATATTTCAAATGCACTTCTTTTTTCAGGTCATTATATCTTGACAGCGCTTCAGCATCCATGCCAGCTTCCATGGCACGATATAGTGATTTCCGTTTCTTGGCCATGTCAAATTTTATGATGGCAAAGTCAATCAGTTTTTCAAGCAAACTCCCGTGGCCGCTTACCCGCTTTATGGTTTCCAGCAATATCTCGTTGATCTCGGTCTCAAATACAGCGTTAAAAATTTCTTCTTTACTTTTAAAGTAATAGTACAGGGAACTTTTTCCCATACCGGCGGCTTTGGCCACATCTTCCATGGTCGCCATACCGAGGCCTTTCTCCTGAAATAGCTTTTGTGCAGTGGATAAAATATGAAGCCGTTTATCTGAAGCCATAATAATTATTGATACAAAGATAGATAAAATTAGACTAAAAGCAAATTTTGGTCTAAATTGTTTAAGTAAATAAAAAGAGAGATTATAATTATTCAACAATTGGATGGTTAAATGCAGCAAGTATACCTTTCAAACAATTACTTTAATATCTTTATCCGGTTGCTGCTAATGGCTGCCTAACCAATATGCCGGAAACGGGGCGCTTTAAAATTAAACAACCGCTGTAGGATTTACTGAGTAGCTGAACCATACATGATGAATAACACAAATATTATAGGTATCGATTTGGGGGCCACCAATGTTCGGGGCGCCGTAGTGCAGGATGGTATACTGTCTGACATTGTAGCTAAACGCATCCAAAGCGAGGGTACGGTCGACGAGGTGCTGAATGACATCTACGAGGTGATTGATGCCCTGTTGTTGCAAACCACTCAGGTGCAGGCCATCGGCATCGGCGTACCCAGCGTGGTAGATGTTGAAGAAGGCATTGTATATGATGTGCTGAACATTCCCTCGTGGAAGGAAGTGCATTTGAAAAAAGTACTGCAGCAACGCTATAATATACCGGTATATGTAAACAATGATGCCAATTGCTTTGCAGTGGGCGAGTATCATTACGGTCATGGCCGAAATACGCCGTCCATGATCGGGCTGACTCTGGGCACCGGGGTGGGCGCAGGTATCATCATTAACCGGCACTTGTATGCAGGCTTTAACTGCGGAGCCGGTGAATTTGGTTTTTTCCCTTACGGCGATACCATGCTGGAATACCACGCCAGCGGCTCGTTCTTTAATGTAACCAAGGGAGTTGATGGGGTGGAGGTGTTCCAGAAAGCGCAGCTTGGCGATCCGGCGGCCCTGGCATTGTATCGTCAGTTAGGTACAAATATCGGTTATGCCGTCAAAATGGTGATGTATAGTTACGATCCGCAACTGGTGGTGCTGGGCGGCTCGGTGCGCCATGCTTTTCCTTACTTTGAGCAAACTATGTGGGAGGAAATTCGCACGTTTGCCTTTCAGCGTTCGGTTGATCGGCTAAAGGTAGAAGTATCCGAACTGCACAACAGCGGCATCATGGGCGCTGCTGCACTGTATTTAGATTCTTTGCA
>CAXTCH010000392.1:2744-3585 GCA_964241945.1 uncultured Mucilaginibacter sp. | reverse complement strand
ACTTTTCACTGCAGTCCAGTTTGTAAACCAACCCTTTTTCAATCAGCTTTACACCAATTTTCGCCAGTTCATTTTGCAAAGCTTTGATACGGTCGGTTTCTTTAATTTTCAGCGTTTCCAGGCCGGTAAACGTAGCTTCATGACCTAAGGCGGTACACACCACAATCAATGTCTGGGCCAGGTCGGGGCATGATTTTAAGTCGAATATCTTGCGGATTACCGGCTTAGGATCTTTGCGCAGATACACACCACCATCTTTAAACTGCGAGGTGATACCAAAATTAGCCATTAACTCGGTAATTACGCTGTCGCCTTGTAAACTGTAAGCGGTGAGGCCAGGTAGAAACAGCTCGGCTTCTTCGGCCAGCGCCGCTACTGAGTACCAATACGAAGCAGCGCTCCAATCGGGTTCCACCCAAATATTAACGGCGTTAAATTCCTGGTGCGCTATACTGATGATGTTTTCCTGCCAGGTATGCTGTATACCGGCTTGCTGCAGCATAGCTAACGTCATCTCTACATAGGGGCGCGAGGTAAGCTCACCTTCAATGTGCAGGTTTAAGCCCTTGGGAAGCTGCGAGGCAATCAATAACAAAGCAGTAATATACTGACTGCTGATATCACCCTTAATATACACATCGCTGGTGAGCTGCGTGAAGCCGCCTTTGATGTGCAGCGGCGGATATCCGCCTTTTTCCGGATAGCTGATATCAGCGCCCAATTGTTTCAGCGCATCTACTAAGATACCAATAGGGCGCTGTTTCATCCGCTCAGAACCAGTCAGCAACACTTCGCCCTGCTGCAGGGCGAAGTACGTTGTCAAAAACCGCATGGCCGTACC
>CAXTCH010000392.1:0-2734 GCA_964241945.1 uncultured Mucilaginibacter sp. | reverse complement strand
GGCCGTACCAGCCGGACCGATATTTATTATTGGTACCTCATCTACTTCAGACTTCGTTTTTTGACTTTTGATTTTTGATTTTTGACTTAAAAGAATCTGCGCCAAAGTCACTGTATCTGCGGCATCTGAAATGTTTTGTACTTTAACCGTACCCCTGCTTAGCGCTTCAATAACGAGTGCACGGTTGCACTCGCTTTTTGAACCGGTGAGCTGTATGGTTACGTTAATTTTTTTTACAGGCGCCGAAACGATTACATTTTTGGATGACATGCCTTACGCGTGTGTTAGTTTTTCGTGCGGCTGAGCAGCATCTTGCCCCTCATTCATAATTTCCGTTTGCTTCCGGATAGATTCGCTATGAATCAATTCGAGCAGCTTTTCGGTAAACTCGCCGCTAAGCTTCAATGCTTTGCCATAACTGGTACGCTTTTGTAATATTTCGTCCCAACGATTTACCTGCAAAATGGTGATGCCGTTTTCCTTTTTATAGTTACCGATCTTTTCTACAATCTGCATACGTTCTGCTAATTTTTGAATCACCAAGTCATCAATTTTATCAATGTTACTGCGCAGTTCGGCCAGTTTGTCTTTTATTTCAGTGTTCAGGGCTTCCGGTTTACGCAAGGTCAGGCGGTCAACCAGCTCAGCCAATGCCGAAGGGGTTAACTGCTGCTTGGCATCGGTCCATGCCACAGACGGGTCAATGTGCGATTCAATCATCAAGCCCTGCATATCCAAATCCAGCGCCTTTTGAGCTACATAAGGAATCAATTCACGGTTACCCGAGATGTGGCTGGGGTCGTTGATGATTGGCAGGCTGGGCGCATGGGTTTTCAGATTAATGGCCAAATCCCACATTGGTTCATTGCGGAAAGCTGTTTTTTCGAAAGAGGAGAAACCACGGTGAATAGCCGCCAGCTTAGTGATACCTGCACGATTGATACGCTCCAAGGCGCCAATCCATAATGACAAATCAGGATTTACCGGATTTTTCACCATTACGGGGATATCTACGCCTTGCAGCGCATCCGCTATTTCCTGCACGGTGAAAGGATTTACGGTAGAACGTGCGCCCACCCAGAAAATGTCTACACCTGCTTTCAGTGCTTCTTCTACGTGCTTGCCCGTGGCCACTTCTACGGCGGTGGGCAGGCCGGTTTCTTCTTTAGCGCGTTTCAGCCATTCCAGGCCAATGCTGCCGATGCCCTCAAACTCGCCGGGGCGGGTCCGGGGTTTCCATATACCGGCACGCAGGGCGGTTACTTTGCCGGTGTTTGCCAGCAGGTGTGCGGTGGCTACCAGTTGTTCTTCGGTTTCGGCGCTGCAGGGGCCGGCAATTAACAGGGGTTGCTTGCCGGTATTGATCCAGCTGCTTAAGGGTTGTATGTTTAAATCGAGTTTCATGATCTTTGGGTTGTGAACCGGAAATCGGAAAACCGAAAGTCCGGAAATGTGAAATTTTGTTAGTGGTTAATCTGTATTTATGAATGTAAAATTGAATTATAATTTTTCCGCTTTCAGACTTTCGGTTTTTCCAACTTCCGTATCTCCTGACTTCCGGTCTTCCGGACCCTCTTCTGCCCATCGCTGATATTCACCCAGAATGTTGAAGTTATGCGTGTATTTCAATATCTGCCGGATGGCGGTATCGTACTGCTGAGTGTCGTCCCATTCAACGTCTACATAAAAATTGTATTCGTTGCGCTTGCCCAACACCGGCATCGATTGTATTTTACTCATATTCACCTCCTGCTGCGCCAGCACATTCAGCACTTTGGCTAAAGCGCCTACTTCGTTACTCACCTGGAAACAGAGCGAGGCCTTATTGGCCGGTACTTCCTGCACGTTTTCATGATGGGTTAGAATCAGAAAACGGGTAAAATTCTTTTTGTTGGATTCAATGCGCCGTTCCATCACCTCCAGATCATATAACTGGGCAGCCAGTGTGTTGGCAATGGCAACCGTATCGGTTAGCTGTTCCTCGCGGATGCGGCGGGCACAGGCGGCGGTGTCACTGCTTTCCATTACCTTCAGGTGCGGATACTCATCAATAAAATCATTACACTGGCGAATGGCGATGGGATGAGAGATCACATATTTGATATCTTCAAACTTAACCCCCGGCAAGGCCAGCAGATGCAGCTGGATAGGCAGGTACACCTCGCCCACTACCGGAAAATTATAACTTAGCAGCAAAGAGTAATTGGGCAGAATGCTGCCGGCAATGCTGTTTTCAATGGCCATCACCACATAGTCGGCCTGACGGTTTTTCAGCGCTTCGAAGGTTTGCTTAAAGGAGTTGCACTCTATCGTTTCGATATCCGCTCCGAAATACTGAAAGGCAGCCTCCTCATGAAAGGAAGCGCGGATGCCCTGAATGGCGACTCTTGGCTTTGCGTTTTGCATAGTGTGTAAAACACAAAGTCCCGGCTTATCGGGCCGGGACTTTGGTATGTTTTTAATATGTGATGTTGCTACATATCAGTCCCGGCTCTTACCGCTAAAGTAAAAGTAATAACCGAACCAGAATGCGTTTGAATATTTCATTGCTTTGTTACGATGGTAAAATTACAGGTAAAAATGAGATTGTCAAGAGAAATTTTTAAATTTCAAAAAATAGATACGGTGACCGGAATACTATTCGGATAAAATGACTCAATTAAAAGGAGTTGAATTTTTTTAAGTCTGAGCAGAATTTTTCGATAAAGGATCCTTTGATAAACAGGTAGTGACG
>CAXTCH010000391.1:0-3586 GCA_964241945.1 uncultured Mucilaginibacter sp. | reverse complement strand
GCCAGTCGGGATCAAACTTTTCTTTAAAATCGCGCAGACCCCGGTAGTGCCTGAATTGCTGTATTTTTTCGTACGCAAACTTAATTGTGCGTTCCGGTAAGTCGCGGGCTTTTTCGATACCCGACATTGGGGCTAAACCCAGATTCAGGTACTCATAACCATGCTCTTTACAATAGTTAATTAACTCAATAATCAATACATCCATATTACCGCCCGGAGCATCAGCAGTTTTACGTATAAGATCATAAGTAGCTTCACCCTTGGCATAATCAGGTATGATGTTCAAAAAAGCCAGCACTTTCTCATCCGCATTTTCTAAAGTGATGATCGTTTGCTTTTTCAGTTCATCCCAGTCAAACATACCTTGTGAAAAAACAAGTTCCTCGCGGTCCATGCTTTTCAGCCATTCGTCGCTTACCAATTTAAGCTTTTGCAACAGTCCTTCCTTAATAGGTGTTGTGTAAACTTTGGTAAAGTAGCCTTTTTTGGTCAGGCTGTTTACCGCGTTACGCATAGATTTACGGTCTTTTCCCTCTAAGCTAAAGGTTTTCAAATGCAGCACCGCTTCCTGGCCAATCAGCATAAACTTTTTGCCCAAGTGGTCGAACAATTCTATACCCTGACTATCCACCCGGTAATAAGCCGGCTTTAACCCCTGCTGCCGGCAAAAGCGTTCAAACTCACGGATAATGGCGGTCTTTATCCGCGAGTTATTTTCGCAGACCGGTTCTTCCAATACAATGGCAAAGTTATTGGCCGCACGGTAAGCAATAAAACCTTCCTGCTTTTGTGGAAAAAAGAACGCCTTGTCTTCGTATAACTTGAAATAATCTACCGGCGACCGGCCGTATTTATCTAACAATAATTTAGCGCGTTCATGCTCAGATTCATCAATTTCACGCTCAAAAAAGTAAGGCTTTACAAAAGCATAAAATACTAAGGCTATGGCAGTTACGCCAAACAGATTAATGGAATACAAGAATAAATGTGCAAATCGCGTTTTCGGCTCTAAATTCTCGGCATTCAATAATATAAAGTTATCGAAGGTGCTTACGATCGACTCGCTTAAACTGAAGTTGATGCCGAAGTGACGTTCATCTAAAAAGTAAAACCCAACAATGCCATATATAGTTACCGCAGCAAATATCCATAGTGCAGCCCCAATGTTCAGGTTTTGTACTTTTCGGCTGGTACGGATATAATATTGGCGATGAGTTAACGCTAACGCAATAATTACAATCAATGCTAATGTGGCTTCCTCATAATCAATGGCTTTAGTTAAGTTACCAATAAGTGATAATACACAGAGTGTTAAGGCAGCATACCAGGAGTTTCTTAAACCACGTATCAGGAAGGCGGAAGTTATTATGAGTAGTATACCCATCAACAGTACCAGGTAGTTGGATGCATTAATGGTTTGTATCGGCAGAAACTTTTCCAGCAGTTGTAAGCGCACTTTAATAGCCGGCGTAAGTACGGAAATGATGTTTACCAATCCTAAACCAAACAACAATACAGCCGGTAGTACACGCAATAGAATATTACCTCTGTTAAAAATAAAACTAAACACCCCTGCTACCAAAGGCAGCCAAAATTCGAACAGCCGGTATAACAAAGTAATGGCTGCAGCCTCGGTGGTAGTGAAGCCATAGTTTTTTAATAGGATGGTCAACGACAATTCAATAGCGCCCATACCGCGCAGAAAAGGCGATATAATTAAAAACAAGGTGGCTACCGTATAACCGATAGCGGCCGCTTCGAAACTGGCGCCTTTATTAATGGCCAGCATGGCAATCAGCAAGTGGGCGATACCAACCAACTCAATCATCAGTGATGCCAGCACGGCATAAATAAAATATTTTACGGAGAATACATCTGCCTGAATTTCTGTCCAAATGAGTTCCAGTTCCGGATTAAAACGGGTGATCAGCCGGTATACCCAACCTTTGGTGAGTAAAGAGTAAGTGCCAAATCCCAATACAAAAATCAGTACAGTTAAGCCCGCAAAGGCCCAAAGTTCGCCGGCAAAATGTTGATTGTTGAGCACCAGGTAAATAATTACCGGTATGGCTACCAGAAATACGGTAAAAATGCCAATGAAACCATAAATATAGGACGCAAAGTTGATTTTGGTTTTGCTGATGCGCCTGCGTTCGATATCGCGGGTGAAGAAAGCTAAAGACGTCACGCCGCCACCCGGCAAAAACACGCTGATGAGATTGCGTTTTAAAAACAATTTGCAGCCGTCCCACAGTGGGATAGTGGCACCTACCGTTTTGAAGCTGAATACATACATCAACCCTTGACAGGCAATGTAAAATAAGGTAAGCCCCAAGCCAACGGCAATCCAGCTAATGTGCGTACCCGAAAGCACAGTACCTATGTTTTTTAACTCATAAGATTGATGCCGGATGAAATAAATGGCAAATAATAAGAAAAGAAATCCCAGGATTTCTTTGAAGTAGTAATTATTACTTTTAAGGTGTAGATTAATCTTCATTGAGCAGATTTACTGTAAAGCAACAATCGCAATATTACTACATGCAATTGAAGTAAAAGTTGACAGTCAACAAAAATTATTCCGTAAACGTGAAATGATCGGCATCTTTCAAGAACGGCATATAGCGGCGTACTTTTGTCAACTCCTCGGCGCTGATAGTAAAGGTGTATACATCTTCTTCATCGCGTTTATAGTACACTACATCGCCGTTCGGGCTAACGCAGGTGGAATCGCCGGAGTGATATACTTCGTTACCATCATGCCCAACACGGTTCACGCCAACTATATAGGCCTGATTTTCGATAGCACGGGCAGGCAGAAGTGAGCGCCAGTGAGCGGCCCGTTTTTCGGGCCAATTGGCTACTACCACCATTAAATCATAAGCCGCATCTAAGTTACGCAGCCATCCCGGAAAGCGGAGATCATAGCAAATTACCGGGCAAACTTTCCAGCCGTTCAAATCAACAATCAGCCGCTTAGCGCCGGCAGTATAGGTCTCGGGTTCTCTACCTAAAGTAAACAGGTGCTTTTTATCGTATTGCTCATAGCTGCCGTCGTTTCGCATCCAGATAAGCCGGTTGTAGTAATTTCCGTTTTCAGTGATAATGATGCTACCGGTAATCACGCAATGGTGTTGGGCCGCCATAGTTTGCATCCATTTCATGGTTTTACCATTCATCGGCTCAGCAAGTTTTTCAGCGCTCATGGTAAAGCCCGTACTGAACATTTCCGGCAAAACTATAAGGTCGGTTTTGGTACGCATGCCGCCCAGGCGGGTGGTGATATTTTGCAGATTCTTATCTACGTTTTCCCAAAACAGATGACCTTGAAATACGGTAATTTTTAAATTTTCCATAACTTAAAGCTTCGGCTGAATGACAAATTTACGTAACGGCTATTAGCTCACTTTTATACCGGTTAAACGGTCAATGGCTTTCTCTAAAGTTTCCTGCTTTTTGGCAAAGCAAAACCGTAAAACGTTATAATCGGTACTTTTTGTATAAAAGGCTGACACCGGTATGGCGGCCACACCAATTTCTTTAATCAATCGTAAAGCGTAACTTTTATCACCTTCTTCCGTAATGC
>CAXTCH010000390.1:0-3597 GCA_964241945.1 uncultured Mucilaginibacter sp. | reverse complement strand
CTGCTAAATGCCCGCAGCGAAGGCATAATGGAAACCAAAGTGTTTAAACCTTTAATGACCCATAATAAACGCTGCCTGGTTTTAGCCGACGGGTTTTATGAATGGAAAGCGGAGAAGGATGGTAAGCAACCTTACCGGTTCACTTTAACTGACAATCAGCCGTTTGCCTTTGCCGGCTTATGGTCACAGTGGAAAAACCCGCAGACCAGCCGCTTATATAACAGTTTTACCATCCTGACCGGTAAACCTAACCAACAGGTGGGGCAACTGCATAACCGCATGCCTATTATGTTGCACTCTGGAGAGCAAAAGCTGTGGCTGACCAATGATGTGCCGGTTAATGAATTATTGCAGGTTTGCCAGCCTTTTCCGGATGAGGAAATGGAGATGTACCCGGTATCAAAAGAGGTGAATAAAGTAGTAAATGATTATGCGGAACTGATACTGCCGGCCAACAGCAAGTAAAAATAAAAGGCCGGAAGCATTGCAATCCGGCCTTTCAACTGATAGTTATCTAATACCCCTATTAAAATAACTAACGCAAATTAAGCACAAAACTTCCAAATTAAAAAGAAATTAGAAAACTTTTTAAAAGCCGGATGGACTGCTGACGCAAATTTTGCTTATGGAGAATAATGTTTAATTTTCACCCTTAAATTAAGCATTATGCAATTCAAATCTGTTTGTGTGGCCTTACTGCTCACCGGCTCGCTGGCGCAGTTAAAGGCACAAAGCCTGTATATGCCCCGTGATATACAAAAGGCTTATCAAAAAGGCACACGTGCGCCCGACGGACGTCCCGGCCCTAATTATTGGCAAAATACAGCCGATTACAATATTCACGTTACCGCCCTTCCACCCGACCGCAACATAAAGGGAACGGAACAAATTGTTTATACCAACAATAGTCCGGATACCTTAAAGCGATTGAACCTCAAACTCATTCTTAATATCCACCGCCCCGGCGCAGCACGGGCATCTAACGCCGGTGCAGATTATCTTACTCCGGGTGTACAGGTAGATACTGTTTTAGTAGCCGGCCAGCGCCTTAACTGGAACAACACTACAGCAGCATCTACAAATCAATTTATTCCGCTGCCCCAACCATTACTGCCGCACAGCTCCGTAACTTTGAATATTGCCTGGCATTATCAGATTTCGCTGCAAAGCGAACGTGAGGGCATGATTGATTCTACCACCTATTACCTGGCTTATTTTTATCCGCGGGTTTCGGTATATGATGACTATAACGGGTGGGATCGCATACCCTTTGTAGAAGCACGTGAGTTTTACAACGACTTCAACAACTACAAGCTGAGCGTTACGGTACCCAAAAATTACTTGGTATGGGCTACAGGCACCTTGCAAAACCCCAATGATGTGCTGCAGTCAGAATATGCAAAGCGGCTGAAAACTTCTCTGACTAGCGATTCAACTATCCACGTTGCTACCGCTGCTGACTTGCAGAAAAAGCAGATTACGGCTCAAAAGCCAACCAATACATGGGTTTGGACAGCAGAAAATATCAGTGATGTAGCTGTGGGCATAAGCGATCATTACGATTGGGATGCTGCCAGTGTAGTGGTGGATGATGCTACGCACCGCCGTTCGTTGATGCAGGCGGCCTTTAAAGATGAGGATAATGATTTTCATCATTCGGTGCAGTTCGGACGTAATTCATTGGGTTGGCTTTCCCACAACTGGCCGGGCATACCTTATCCATTTCCGAAGATGACCGCTTTTCAGGGCTTTGCCGATATGGAATACCCGATGATGGTGAATGACAGTCATAACGATGATCCGCATTTTTCGCAATTTGTGCAGGACCATGAAATTGCGCACACCTATTTTCCATTTTATATGGGTATCAACGAAAGTCATTACGGTTTTATGGACGAAGGCTGGGCTACCACCTTCGAGCTCCTCATTGGCACTGCCGAAGTAGGTAAACAACAAGCCGAAACTTTATACAAACAGTTCCGTGTTAACCAGTACATTCATGATCCATCTTCTTTTGAAGATTTGCCTGTGATTACGCCTACCGATGAGCTGGGCCGGGCCAACGGTAACAATGAATACGGAAAAGCCTCTTTAAGTTATCTGGCTTTAAAAGATATGCTGGGCGATGCCTTATTTAAAAAAGCATTGCATACTTATATGAACAACTGGCATGGCAAGCACCCTATCCCATGGGATTATTTTAACTCCATGAGCAGCGGCTCGGGCCAAGACCTGAGCTGGTTTTTTAATAACTGGTTTTTTACCTATAACTACATTGACTTGGCGATAAAAAATGTAATTAAAACCACAGGAGGCTATGCGGTCAACGTACAAAACACAGGGGGCTTTGTCATTCCGTTTGATGTGAAAGTTACCTTTGCCGATGGTAAAGTTGATGTCTTTCATCACAGCCCTGCGGTGTGGGCGGTAAATCAAAAGCAAATAGTGGTAAATGTCAAAACCAATCAGCCAATTACCTCTATAACCTTAGACGGAGGAATATTTATGGATGCGACCCCTCAGGATAATACCTACACTGTGAAATAGCTCTCACACAAACAAAATAGAATAGTATTAAACAAGAAAGGCTAACCATTACGGTTAGCCTTTCTTGTTATTATTCAAATTGCAGTTATGCACTTTGAATCTGTGAATTTACGTCGTTAGCTTTGCTTTTAACTTGGTCCTTAGCATCGCTATAAGCGTCTGTGGCTTTGTCTTTTGCATTGTCATAAGTGTCGGTTGCTTTTCCCTTTGCACCTTCATAAGCATCAGCAGCCTGGCCCTTTAAATCGTTGTATTTAGATTTTGCAGCGCCGATAGCTTCGTCCTTATAGTCGTTAAAATCACCGGCAATGCTGTTAAATTTGGTTTTAGCTTTATCTACCACACCGCTGCTATATTCCTTCAGGTCGCCAGCAGTATTTTGTGCTTTGTCCTTTGCTTTTTCAAACAAGTCATTAATATAATCGGCAATGTCTTCTCTCAATTCAGAACCACTTTCAGGAGCTAATAATAAGCCGATAGCTGCACCAGCGGCAGCTCCCACTAAAAGTGCTGTAATAATTTTAGTTTGATCTTTCATGTCTGTTACTTTTTAGTAGATGATTTTTAAAGTTAACAACACATAAAGATTTGTGTTTATTTAATTTTATTTTTTAGCTGCTGAAGCCGGATTTGCTTCAAAATTGTTTCGATTTTAATCCAATTCTTCAGCATTCCAGCGTAGCTACGGGCAATCTGAACAAAAATGTGGTTCCGCCACCTTGCTCGCTTTGCACCTCAATCCGGCCTTTATGGCGCTTAATAATTTCGGCGGCGATAAATAAACCAATGCCGAAGCCCGAAAAGGTTTGCTCATTTTTTCCCTCAACGCGGTAAAAACGATTAAAAACCTTATGTTGGTCATCCTTATTTATGCCAATGCCATAATCACGTACTGCCACCATCACATCCGTTTCATTCCCACTTACGCTTACCTCAACAGCATCAGCCAGTGGCGAATACTTTACAGCATTGGTAAGCAAGTTGGTTACCACTTGTGCAATGCGGTCCCGGTCGGCCACAATTTTGCAGCATAAGTCCTCATAGTAATTA
>CAXTCH010000389.1:0-3604 GCA_964241945.1 uncultured Mucilaginibacter sp. | reverse complement strand
GTGCATAGCAGCAAGTACATGGATTATGTGCTGGCTGCGCGTTACGAACAAATGGACACCAGCTACGGTATGCCGATGGAAAAATTTATGGAACGGGGCTACGGCTGGGTGGTGCGCACAGCCAACATGAACTACAAACGGCCGTTGCTGATGGGCGATTATTTTTTAGTAAAAACCGGTATAGCCAGCATAAACGACAAAGGCTGCCGTGTTGCATTTACCATTACAAATCAAACTACCCAAAAAGTGAGTTGCGATGGTTGGTTTGATTACACCATGATTGACATGAAAACCGGCCGGAGCGCGAAAGTACCAGAGGATATCATTGAACATTACTCGGTTTAAACCGAACGGCTTAATGAGCCTTCTACAATAGCCTCATAAAAATCACTCACCTGCATACCCATTGCCCGTACCTGCTGTGGTATTAAACTCGCTGCCGACTGGCCCGGCGTGGTATTAATTTCAATGAAGTAAAAATCGCTGGTGTTTTCCTGCAGAATAAAATCTACCCGTACCATGCCGTGGCAATTCAGGCGCAGGTAAACGTCCTGGATAATCGCTCGTATCTCTTCTAATTTTTGTGGTTCCAGGTGTGCTGGTGTGATTTCTTCGCTCACGCCGGGCGTATATTTAGCATCGTAATCAAAAAACTCCTTGGTGGTTATAATCTCGGTGGGCGGCAGTACGGTAAGCTTTCCGTGAATACGGGCTGCACCAATGCTGAATTCGCGGCCTTTAATAAATTCCTCCACCAATATTTGTTCATCTTCATGAAAAGCTTTTTCCAAAGCCGCCGGTAAAGCCGCCGCATTGTGCACCTTGCTCATGCCTACGCTGCTGCCGCCGTTATTGGGTTTGATGAACAACGGAAAATGCAGTGAGGCGGTGATCGTAGGAATATCATGTCCATCTTTCCGGAACAGTTGCATGGAACGCGCCGCATGCAGATTTTTTATACCGTTTACAATAATCTTGGTATAAGCCTTATTCATGGTCAGGGCCGAGGTAGTAGCATCGCAGGTATTGTAAGGAATAGTTAGTAAATCAAAATAGCCTTGCAACTTTCCGTCCTCGCCGGGCGTTCCGTGCACGGTGATGAAGGCTGCATCAAACGTAATTTTATTACCGTTCAGGGTTATGGAGAAATCATTTTTATCAACGTCTATCAACTCATGCTCCGCTTGGTAAAACCAGCGGTCGCGGTTGATAAGGATGGTATAAACATTGTACTTATCGGCGCTAAGATTTGCTGCAATATTTTTGGCGCTGTTTAACGATACTTCATACTCGCCGCTGTAACCACCGGCTACCAATGCAATGTTTCTCTTATTCATACCCGTCAAATATATAAATTTGATTACTTTTTAGTTCGGCCTGCGCTGCCTTAATTATTCGCTGGTGATTATCGCACACCCTGATGTTTTATCTTTCAGCAGTTTTGGTAAAAAATATACATTTGCATTATGCCTTATAAAGAACGCGACATCAGTAAAATGTACTATAGCATGGGCGAAGTATCAGCCATGTTTGATGTTAACCAATCGTTGCTCAGATATTACGAAAAAGAGTTTGAAGTACTGCAACCCAAAAAGAATAAAAAAGGCAACCGGTATTTTACTCCGGAAGACATTGAGAGCCTGAAAGTCATATTTCACCTCATACGCGACAAGGGCTACACCATTCAGGGTGCAAAGGATCACTTGAAAAACAACCTGAATACCTCAAAAGACCAGCAGAGCGTAATTTCAGCGCTTGAACATTTGCGCAATTTTTTAATCGAGGTACGCGACCAGTTGTAGTTATGGTATTTTAGCTATATTGCCTCCTGTTGTATAGCTACCCTCCTGCCCTTACATGATTGCCAAACACAAAGGCGAAATTCCGTTTGTACTGCTGTTGCTGCCCTTTATGCTGGGTATCAGCGCCGGATTGTGGTGGTTTCCGGTGGTTAACCCGCAGCTGCTTTTCGTCAGCTTTTCCCTTTCAGTTATCGCCTTCGTCCTGTTAAATCTGGCCTATCGCCGGCTTCAGTTATTCAGGCAGATGCAGTGGCTGGGAACGGCCATGATTTCCATTATAATGTTTACTTGCGGATGGTTGAGTACGGTACTGCACAATGAAATCAATGCTCCTGACCATTTCTCTAAAATAAAGGCTGAGGCATTGCTGATACAGCTTAACAGTGAGCCGAAAACAGGGCCGCGATATGTCCGGTTCACCGCATCAGTGTTGCAGGCAGCTAATCACCATAAGTTACAACCGGTAAGCGGTAATTTGCTGATCATTGCGCCTGTTACGGAACAAACCCGCAAATGGGGCTATGGCGATAAAATATTAATGCCGGCAAATTATTCGGCGGTAGCTCCGCCTTACAACCCGGGTGAATTTAACTACAAGCAATATTTATCCTATCAAAGCATTCATTACCAGCTATTTATTAATCCAGGTAAGTTTGTGGTCGTTCAGCCACATGCTGGTAATGCAGTCATTGCTTATGCGCTCCAGCTGCGTCAGGTGCTGGCTCAGCGTTTGAAGGCAGGCCTGCATGATACCAGCGCAGCGGCCGTAGCATCTACCCTGATGCTGGGTTACAAATCCGATTTAAGTCCGGATATTTTACAGGCATACTCAAAAACCGGGACTATACACGTACTATCCGTCTCCGGGGCACACGTGGCTATTATCTATGCACTAATTACTTTCCTGCTGGGCATTTTTAATTATCACCAGCATGGCCGATGGCTGAATGCTGTTTTGGCCATACTGTTCATCTGGGGGTACGCTTTAGTCACCGGTTTCTCGCCGGCGGTCTGTCGTGCAGCGTTGATGATTTCGCTTTTTATTACTGCCAAAACCTTTTACCGGCATATCAGCATGGTCAACATATTGGCGGCTTCAGCTTTTCTGTTACTGCTGCTTAATCCGTTTTTATTGGTAGATGTGGGCTTCCAGTTGTCTTATCTGGCAGTGTTTGGCCTTGTGGCATTTCAACCTGTTATCTTTGAGCAACTATCAATTAAAAATAAATGGCTTAAAAAGCTGTGGTATTTATGCTCAGCATCTTTGGCGGCACAACTCATTACCTTTCCGCTTAGCATGTATTATTTCCATCAGTTTCCAGTTTACTTTTTAGCCAGCAACCTGTTCATTATTATCCCCACTGAGTTAATTATGATTGCCGGTGCAGCGTACCTCTTGCTATATCCTATTCCTTACCTCTCCTCGGCTTTAGGATGGGTGCTGGGATATACCATTACCGGAATGAATAAAGGTTTAATGTGGATGGAACACCTGCCTTATGCCAGCGCCGGAGGTTTATGGATTAATTCAGTAGAGCTGCTTTCACTCTTGCTAATAACCGTACTGACCGTTGTATTTCTTTATCGCAAAAAGGCAATTTATCTTACCGTCGCGTTGATGTGCTTCCTGTTCTTTTCCATAAGCACCGGTTTTAAAATGTACACAGCAAAAAGCACCAACAGCCTGGTATTTTTTAACTTGAAGAAAAATTCCGGTATCATGTTTAAGTCAGGTTTACGGAGTGTGGTGCTAACCAATGTCAATGCAGGGAGTCCGGCATCAGTTTATAGTTTGCAACCTT
>CAXTCH010000388.1:0-3626 GCA_964241945.1 uncultured Mucilaginibacter sp. | reverse complement strand
GTAACAATTTAAGTGCAGCATTTTAATTAATAATTGTATTTCGTACATTTATTTGTATAAACCGATTATATTTATGCAACCCATTATGTTAAAGTCCAGCTATGGCCGGTTATTATGTACCCTCAGCTTTTTAACGGGGTTTATATTCTTGGGCTATACTGCCGAAGCCCAGCGCCGCTACACCAGCCGCCCGCCTGGTCAGCCGCAGGAAGTTCAACTAACGCCCTACAAAACTACCATGATAGCCGACGGTAAAGACACCGCCCGTATCGTTATCAATGTAATTGACATTAATGGCGACAAGGTGCCTAATGCCAAAGTAACCTTGCACCTGAGCATTAATGGTGACGCTCACATTGCCGAAATAAGAGGTGCCAGCGATTATAAAAGTTTAACCCATTCAGACACCGCCTGGACAGTGCCTGTTACCACCACTTGCACCGTCATCCTGCAATCGGGCCGTACCCGTGGCATTGTAAAAATAAATGCCAGGGCGGATAGCTTGTATACCGGCTCGACCGAAATCCATACTGTACAACCGGGCACACCACACCCGGTTACTACGGCAAATTACCAGCCCCATCATGTAAATGATAAAATTTTAGGCGCTGATATTTCCTTTTTGCCGCAAATGGAAAGCAGGGGCATCAAGTTTTCAGTGAACGGGACGGAAAAAGACGCCATAGAAATTTTAAAGGAACACGGGTTTAATTACATCCGGCTCCGCAATTTTAATAACCCGGCCGGGCCTAAAGGTTATTCGCCCAACCAGGGATTTTGCGATTTGGCTCACACCAAAGAAATGGCCAAGCGCGTAAAAGCTGCCGGACTAAAACTATTGCTCGATTTTCACTACAGCGATTACTGGGCCGACCCGCAACAGCAGAACAAGCCTGCCGCCTGGATAGGCGAAGATTTTACCGCCCTGCAAAAATCGGTGTATGATTATACCGTAAAAGTAATGCAGGAGCTAAAAGCCCAGGGCACTACACCCGATATGGTGCAGATAGGCAACGAAATCAATCACGGCATGATATGGCCCGACGGCGCTATCAATAACCTCGACAGCCTTTCACGTTTAATTTATGCCGGAATAAAAGGCGTAAAGGCGGTAAGCCCGCAAACGGCTATTATGCTGCATATCGCCTTAGGCGGGCAAAATGCCGAAGCGCGGTTCTTTTTAGATAACATGATGGCCCGCCACGTGCCTTTTGATGTCATCGGCCTCTCCTACTACCCTAAATGGCATGGCACTCCGGCCGATTTAAGGGCCAACATGGCCGACCTTGCCCAACGCTACCACCGCCAGGTAATGGTAGCTGAGTATACCCAGTACAAACCGCAGGTAAACGACATTGCCTTCACCGTACCTTACGGACAAGCCTTGGGCAGCTTTATCTGGGAACCGCTAAACACAGGCGAACCCGTTTTTGACCGCGACGGAAAAGCGAATGAGCATTTGGAGGTATACCCTGTAATTGCTAAAAAGTATGGGGTAACTATTGGTAAGTAAACAACTCAATAAAGTTACGCCGGCCTGCCGATGAATTTCGGCAGGCCTTTTTTTGTGTTGCTGAATTAGCCGTGATGATGAAAGAAGATGAACTAAAGCGCCTCCGCAAAAAAATTTGGCTTCACCTGTTTTCTGAAAACCTTAGCTACCTTTACGGCGCAAAAACGCTACGCTATGTCGGTTAATAAAGAAGTAAAGCGGGTAACCACCCACATCCTTCAGGGAATGAAAAATAAGGGCGAGAAAATTTCAATGCTCACCGCCTACGATTACTCCATGGCAGCCATTGTAGACAGCGCCGGCGTTGATGTCATCCTGGTAGGCGACTCGGCCTCCAATGTAATGGCCGGGCACGAAACTACTTTACCGATTACACTGGACCAAATGATTTATCATGCCTCCTCCGTGGTGCGCGCCGCCGGCCGGGCTTTGGTGGTGGTGGATTTACCTTTCGGTTCCTACCAGGGCAACTCCAAAGAGGCGCTTAACTCATCTATCCGCATCATGAAAGAAGCCGGCGCTCATGCCGTAAAAATGGAAGGCGGTATAGAAATTGCCGAATCGGTAAGCCGAATCCTCACCGCCGGCATCCCGGTAATGGGTCACTTAGGGCTTACCCCCCAATCTATTTATAAGTTCGGCACTTATACCGTAAGGGCCAAACAGGAAGTCGAAGCCCAAAAGCTAAAAGAAGATGCTTTAAAACTGCAGGAACTGGGCTGCTTTGCCATAGTGCTCGAGAAAATACCAGCTGCTTTAGCAGCCGAAGTTTCTTCTTCCCTGCAAATCCCAACCATCGGTATCGGCGCCGGTCAGCATTGCGACGGCCAGGTATTGGTTATCCACGACTTGCTGGGCATCAACAAAGAATTTAAACCCCGTTTCCTCCGCCAGTATGCCGACCTCCACCAAGTCATGCACAACGCCATCACTCACTACGTAAGCGACGTAAAATCAAAAAGCTTCCCCAACGAACAAGAACAGTATTGAGTTTTAGTTCATAGTTAATGGTTGATGGTTCATAGTCGGGAATTAGTAGATTTTAAATGGCATTCAGATTTGAGGATTTACAAGTTTGGCAGAAAGCACTTGAGTTGGATGAACAGATTAACCAACTGACAAAGACCTTTCCAAAGGATGAATTATTTATACTCACTTCCCAAATCAAAAGAGCAGCTGATTCTGTTGTTTTAAACATTGCGGAGGGTTCAACGGGGCAAACAAAACCCGTTTTTATTAACTTTTTAAATTATGCATTGCGGTCGGCCATTGAAGTAGTAAGCTGCTTATTTATTGCAAAGAATAGAAGGTATATTGGTGATGAAGACTTTAGAAAATTATATGATAATTACGAATCGTTATCGAAAATGCTTACTTCACTTCGAAATTCATTGCAGCCGACAACGGAAGCACTATGAACCAAGAACTATGAACTATGAACCATCAACCATGAACTAACTCCCATGCCCCACACCGACATAACCGACGACGATATCCTTTTTGAAGACAACCACCTGATCGCGGTGAACAAGCAGGCAGGCGACATAGTGCAGGTGGATGATACCGGCGATGAGCCGCTGGATGAAAAAGTGAAACGGTATCTCGCCAAAAAGTACAACAAACCGAATGGCGCTTTTTTAGGCGTGGTGCACCGCCTGGACCGCCCGGTGAGCGGAGTAATACTATTTGCCAAAACCAGCAAGGGCTTGGACCGCATGAACCAGCTGTTTAAAACGCGCAACATCCGCAAAACCTATTATGCGGTAGTGCGCCATAAACCGGAGCCGCCTTATGGAAATTTGGTACACTGGCTGGTTAAAAATCCGCAGAAGAACGTAACCACGCCGCATAATCATGAAGTGCAGGGCAGCTTGCGGTCTGAATTGCATTACCGCCTGGCGGGTGAACTCAATGGTTATTATTTAATACAGGTAAACCCCATTACGGGCCGGCCGCATCAAATAAGGGTGCAGTTGTCGACTTTGGGTTGCCCCATTGTGGGCGATAACAAGTACGGTTACCCGCGCGGTAGTTTAAAAAAGAGCATTAGCTTACATGCCCGCCGGTTGCAGTTTATCCACCCCATTAAAAAAGAGCCGGTGGATATTTTAGC
>CAXTCH010000387.1:0-3644 GCA_964241945.1 uncultured Mucilaginibacter sp. | reverse complement strand
GCATGTATTCTAACCAGCTGAACTACCACTCCTCCCGTTTGGGAATGCAAATATAAGCGGACTTTTCAATTGCGCAAAATTAATTTTCAAAAAATTAATGGCGGGTTTTGTCTATACTTGTGTTGTAATTAGGATGTGCTGATTTACAGCGAATTGCTTCTGAGGTTTGCATCGAAAAGGGGTGAAACTTTTTTGGCATTGCATAATTATAGATATTTAGCCTGCCTAATTTTAATATCAACCTTTTATGAATATATCATTACGCCTGATTTTAATCATACTTTTTACCTTCTGCCTGCACTGTGCGCATGCGCAAGACAGCCAGAACAGTATAGAACTTAGCGGGACTGCGGGTTTAAACATCTTTACGCCTCAAAAAGACCTGATCAGCGGTAATGTTTACGGTTTTGAAGGGGCTTATCATTTTGGTACAGCCAACATGAAGTCGCCTTTTGTAAAGGCACTAAATTTACAAAGCATCGACATCGTAGCTTCATACCGTAATATGGAAGGCACAAGTTTAACCGGTGTGCCTGATACCAAGGGAATTTTGGGAAGTAATTTTGGGGTGTTGGGCCGTATAGAAATTGGTGTAGCTCAGGCTGGTCCTGTAAAGCTTTTGTTTACCCCAGGCTTTGGCCTGGGGTACTCTACACAAACTTACTTTACTAATCACAAAGATATTGTGGTCGGGAGTCATCTGAATGCAGCACTGCAGGTAGGTTTGAAGCTTTATACGCCGGTTACGGCTTCAACCGGGATACAGGCGGGGGTAGATTTATTTCATTATTCTAACGGCGGCTCAAGAATACCTAACCAAGGGGTAAATGCCTATTCGGTATCGCTGGGCATTGTGCAAAAGCTTCGGCAACCGGGTATGGCCAAAGGCGACAGCACCGGGCATTACTACAAGAGCAGTTTTGAAATTGGCGGCGACTTAGGCAGTCGCGGCGTATTTGAAAGCCGCGATGTGCTGGGCCGGTCGGGCTTATACGCGGGTTATAATTACCAGCTGAGCCATGTGTTCAGTTTAAAGCTGGCTTCAGACGCGGTATATTATTTTACTGATTTTAATCCGGCCAAGTACAATTACACTTTCCAGAATTACGGCACTTCGTATGACCGCTGGCGGGTAGGATTGAGCCTGGGCGGCGATTTATGGCTGGGCCGCCTGGCTTTAATGGGCAACTATGGCCATTACCTGCATTTTGCGTCTTATTACCCTAATAACCAGTGGTACTGGACTACCGGGTTTAAATATTATGTAACCCCCTGGCTGGGAGTGCAAATGAAAACCTATTTTCACCATACCCAGGCCGATTATGTGGGATATGGTTTATTGTTCAGAATACATACCTAAGCTAAGGGAACCCGGCACAGCTTAACTTGATGGTTAAGCTGTGGTACCCTCTTTCAGTTTTTCGGCGTTCTCGGCAAACTGTAATGAATCCATAATTTCCTGAATGTTGCCATTCATTACATCAGGCAAATTGTAAATGGTAAGGCCTATGCGGTGTTCAGTTACGCGACCTTGCGGATAATTGTAGGTACGAACCTTAGCTGATCGGTCACCGGTAGATACCATGGTTTTGCGCTTTTTCGAGGTCTCTTCCAGGTGTTTCTGCAATTCCATCTCATAGATGCGCGACCGCAATACCTGCAAGGCTTTATCGTAGTTTTTCAGCTGTGATTTCTGATCCTGACACTGGGCTACAATACCGGTAGGGACGTGAGTTAAACGCACGGCCGAATAGGTAGTGTTCACCGATTGCCCGCCCGGACCTGAGGCGCAGAATAAATCCTTACGGATATCGCTTACTCTTAAATCAATATCAAACTCGTCGGCCTCAGGCAATACCACTACCGAAGCAGCTGAGGTATGCACACGGCCCTGGGTTTCAGTATCCGGTACGCGTTGTACCCGGTGCACGCCCGATTCGTATTTTAAAGTACCATACGCGTCTTCGGCGTTTACATTGAACACAATTTCCTTGTAACCGCCAGAAGTGCCTTCGGTATAATCCACCAGTTCGGTTTTCCAGCCCATGCGCTCGCAATAACGCATGTACATACGGTACAAATCACCGGCAAACAGGGCAGCTTCATCGCCACCGGTGCCACCCCTGATTTCCACAATGGCAGGACGCGCATCTTCCGGATCTTTCGGGATCAGCATCAAACGGATTTCTTCTTCCTTTTCGTCCTGCTGGGTCAGTAACTCATCCAGTTCCATTTTGGCCATGTCCCTGAACTCTTCATCCTTTTCGGTGGCCAATATCTCCTTGTTGGCGTCAATATTGCTCATGATGTTTTTGTAGATATGATATTGCTCTACCACCACCGTCAAGTCTTTATATTCTTTACTCAGCTGGGCAAAGCGCTTCATATCCGCCATCGCATCCGGACTACTCAATTCTTTCTCTACCGTTTCCCAGCGGTCTTTAATCAGTTCTAACTTATCTAACATGATTTGTTGCTCCTATTATAAAGCAAAACTTCCCGATTCATTGACTGAATGGTTTTGCCTTACACTGCTCAGGCTTCAGGCTACTTAATGGTAGATTGATAACCCGCAGTTGTTCCTGACAAAAATACACAAATTCGGGCGCATTTTATAAGGGTAGAAGACAGGACCGGTAAACAGCAGGTCAAAAAATCAGGCCCCCGGCTTTTCAAAATAGCGCAGGTGGAGTTCGGTACCATCAAATACCGCATAGCTGCGGGCCGACATCCATTCGCCCAAGTTGATATAGCGGCTGTGGTTGCCTAAATCTACCTCCATAGGTACGTGGCGGTGCCCGAAGATCAGGTAATCAAAATGCTCCTGCTGCAATAGTTCACGGGCGTATTCCACCAGCCAGGTTTGTTCTGCCGCCTTGCGCTCCTCGTCAATAGCGTTGGCTTTGCGATTTTGGTTAGACCACTGACCGCCCAAACTGAGCGTGAAATTAGGGTGTATGCGCGACAATAGCCACTGGCAGGCAGAATTGCGAAACCACTTCTTCAGAAACTTATATTTACGGTCATGTACACCCAGGCCATCGCCATGGTGGATGTAGAACCTTCTGCCGCCGCGTTCCATCACCAGTTCATCGCTGATAATGGTAGCGCCCAGTTCCTGAACGAAGTAATCCCTCATCCACATATCGTGGTTGCCCCTGAAAAAGTATAGCTTCACACCACTGTCGGTCAGTTCGGCCAGCTTGCCCAAAAAGCGTACGTAGCCGCGGGGTACTACCGTTTTGTACTCGTACCAAAACTCAAATACATCGCCTACCAGATACAGTTCGGCCGCATCCGCTTTAATTGCATCCAACCAGCGCACCAGGTAAGCTTCGCGCTTATGGGTGGCGGCCGGATTTGGGAAGCCTAAATGGAAATCGGAGGCAAAGTAAATCTTATCGCGCATGGGCAGTGTTATGGATGTGCAACTGTGCAAATATGCAGATGTATCAACAATTTTGGATACAATGGCAGTAAACATCTAAAGGCCGGGCTGTTCGAAGAACAGTATTCGCAGGTCGGTGCCGTCAAACACGGCATAGCTGCGTTTGTGCAGCCATTCGCCGAGGTTGATGTAACGGCTGCCCTGGGGCAGGGGAATATCCATCGTAGTATGCCGGTGACCGAAGATGAAGTAATCC